>NZ_DBHHFZ010000004.1:30220-310613 GCF_057238465.1 Arachnia sp. | reverse complement strand
GGGGAAGAAGGGGAGAGGAAGAGTGGGAAGAGGGGGAGAGGAAGAGTGGGAAGAGGGGGAGAGGAAGAGGGGGAAGAAGGGGAGAGGAAGAGTGGGAAGAGGGGGAGAGGAAGAGTGGGGGAGAGGAAGAGGGGGGAGAGGAAGAGGGGTGGGCGGTGAGCAGAGTTTCCTGGGGTTTTCCCGGGGTGGTTTCCCTCACCAGGTGTTGGTTTCCTCTCCCATCCTGATCCGTTCGGCGGCGATGCCGTTGAAGTTGCTCTTGTTGGTCAGATAGGTCAGGTCGTCCGTTCGAAGGGTCTTCTCGCCCGCGGTCACGTTCAGCCAGGAGACGACCGGGGAAATGTCATGCCCTTTCTCGTCCTTGGAGGGTTTTTCCAGGAGAATCACCGGGCCGGTGGGAGTGGATATTTCCGACGGTGACAGGTCTCCCGGGTCGATGACCGTCCCGGAATCCACATCGACCAATTCCCGGGGCAGCTTGCGCAGGGCGAACCCGATCTCCTTGGGGTCGCCGCCCCGGTTGATGATCTCGGTGGCGGCGGCCGGATCCTTGAAACGCTCAACCCAACCTGCAGGACGCAGCTGGGTGATTCCCGGCATGGTTCCCATTTCCTCGCCGGTGATGCCGACTCGGGTGATCGTGAAAGAATGACAGCCTCGGCATTCGTCCCGCCTACCGAAATCCTGCGGAGCCAGGAGCAGGGAATCGGCGGTTCCGCCGATCAGCCACTGGTCGGTGCGGGCGACGGTGGGTTCGGCCCGGGAATCATCGAGAGGGACTGCGTTGAGGGTTCCGGTGCCCGCGGGAAAGGCGTTCTGGGCGGTCTCGATCACCAGGGAATCGTTGGTGAGGACATGACCCAAAACCATGCCGGAGACATTCACGGTGCGGACCTCGTCGCCGGTTTCCGCGTCCAGGACGACGAAGGTGGTTCGCTGGTCGCTGATTTTTTCGGAGGTGGCCGGGGTCATGTAGGACACGAGTTGGACCGCCACACGACGCCCGTCGGGGCTGACGACGGCATAGTTGCGTTGGGAATCATACGAGCTGCCCATTGCAAAGATTTCCTGCGGTGTTCTGCTGGAACCGTACCAGCGCCTGCCCGCCAACGAGGGTTCGACGACTCGCGCCCACCTGACCGACCCGTCGTCCGGCTTCAGGGCCACCAGAGTCGTCGTCGGGACTTCTTTTTCGTCGTTCAGCTTGTTTGGGTTGTCGGCGTCCAGAATCCTTTTGGTTTTCGCAACGATGACGGGGCCGCTGGTGGTTGAGAGATGGAAGTCGGTCTCGTAGCTGTAATCCTGACTGGTCCTCTCTTTTGAACGTGAGAAATCCCAGCCGGTTTCCGTGGGTTTTGTTCGAAATATCGATGTGTCCTCGAATTTCTTGACGGCCACGGACCGCCTGATGTCCTCTTTCGTCTGGGGACGGGAGGCCGCAGGCAGTACGAGGAGCAGCAGGATCAACGCGAGGGCGAGGGACCGTTTCGCGAGTCTCATGAGACGCCTCCCGTCACTCCGAACAAACGGTACCGCTGGCCTTTCCTGTCCGGGGATCCCGTACTGATCTCCTCCGCGTTGAGGATGACCATCGTCACGCTGGGGGCGTTCATGAACAGCGTCGCCCCGGTGTGCTCGGGCTCTCTTGTCGCCAGTTGGGCAGGTGAATAGGTGCGAAAATCCTTGAAGAGCAGTGCCTCAGGGGAGAAATGGGTGGTTCCGGGGGGAATTGGAATCGTCACCCCCGGGGAACCGTCGCCGGGTTGCAAGGAGATCGCCCCACCCTCGGGGTGCGCCACGAACCCCACCTTCGCGGCGGCCGGGCCAGCGTACTGGGATGCGGGTGTGACGGTGCGGGTGGCGGGGTCGAAGACGGCCTCCAGCAGGGGGCCGCCACTCTGCTCGGCCTCTTCGAAGGTGCTCTGGTCGTAGGGCGGGTAGGTGACCAGCGCGCCGGATGCCCGGGAAGCCACCAGATTCGCTCCCGCCGCGCGTCCCAGATCCACGGGCGTCTCGTCCTCCAGGCCTGCCAGGGAATCCAGGGTGACGGCCCGTGCATTCCATCCCGCGACGGGGTAGCTCGGGACTCCGTGTTCGTCCAATTCCGGCAGGGGCTCGGTGTATTGCGCGGTCCAGCCGTCGACGAGCGCGGGATTGCCTCTCCGGGGATCAATCGCGACTCCCTGTACCTTGGACATGGCCGTCGGATCGGTATCCGGGACGAGGGTGAGATTTCCGCGGTCTTTTTCGATGATGAAGGATCTGTGCCCTGCCGGGCCGCTGTATCCCCCATGCTCGACCGTGTCGGAATCCGTCAGGGCCCAGAGCAGTTCCCCTGTGGTCAAGCTGTAGGCCTTGTTGCCGTCCAGGAGCGTGGAATCGGTGAGTTGAAGCCGCCACCCATTGGAGGGGTGCTCGCCTGTGATCCGGCCGGTGATGGTGTCGAACACCAGCGTCAGATATGTGTATTCCTTGTAGATGGGGGAACTTTTCGAAAGGGCGGTTTGGGGACCGTTGATCAGAAGCGCGACGTGACGTCCGGTGGGGCTGGCGACCATCGTGCGGGAGACTGCCATGTAACGGATCTCGGACAGTTTGTCGTGATAGTCGTATTGGGCGTTGGGGCGCTGGTAACTCCACAGGGTGGAGCCGTCGACGGGGTTGAGTGCCGTGACGCCCTCCTCGGTGAGGATGACCGGCCCGGCCGCCCCAGCAACCACTCCGAGCAGGCCGGGGGCCTCCCGGGACCATGCGACATCGGAGCCGATGCGGGAGGGGCGTTCCGGCAGGTTCGCGGAGGGGGAGGCCGTCGTGTGTGAGATCGCGGCCGCCGGGAGCAGGAAATGTCCAGCAGCGACCACGGCGGTCAACGCCACCACGGGAGCCAGAACCAGGCAGATCCGACGGAGCCAGCCGAACGACCAGCGTTCCCACGGCGCGGCGTCGCCGGATTTCCGTTCCTCGCGGGTGCGGAAACAGAGCCGGGCGGGATCCTTGAGAGAACCGGGATGAGCGCCCCGGAGGTTCTGGACCCCCTGCAACACCAGACCGGTGACGGTGGTCAGTCCCAGGCCGAGCGACCCCATGGCCTGCGCCAGCAACGGAACCGCGCTGAAGGAGGAGGCCGAGTAGACCATCCACCACGAATACCCCTGGAAACCGGCCAGGGCGAGCCATCCCGCCCCGAGCAGCACCGCCGGAACGAGTTTCCGGCCATCGCCGATGCCGTAGGCGAGCAACCAGAGAAAGAGCAGCAGAGCAGCGGAGACGAGGAAACGGATGTCGGCCTCTCCCGATGCGCTGAACACGTCCACCAGGGCGAACCCAAGCACCGTCCCGGTGAGGAAGACGAGCAACCCCGCGAACCGTAGGGTACGCAGCAGCGGGACGTGCCGAAGCGATGAGTCGTCGTCGATGAGCGGGACCATGGTCAATTATCGGTCAGAACCACTCACCGGGGGTAGGGATACGAGGAAATACCGGGTGGTTTCGACTTGGGCTGCTCCTTCGTCGCGCCCCGGCTCAACCAGCTTGGGAGTGGTGAAGTTGGTTGAGCCGACCTGCTCGTTCTGCGAGCTGGTCGTGTCGAAACCGTGGTGGTTTGGGGTGGGGTCTGCTTGTCGGCTGCCGGGTGGTTTCGACTCGGGTCGCTCGTTCCTCACGCCCCGGCTCAACCAGCTTCAAAAAGGGGGTCGGCTCAGCCGGCTTCGGCAAGATCTGCGCTTCTTCCCTATTCCGAGTCCCTCTGTGCCTCTTTTGTGCATGAATCGCGGGTGGGGGACGGTTCAACGTTGTGTGGCGACGTTGAACCGTCGAGCCTCCGCGATTCGTGAACGGGAAGGGTGGGGGTAGCAAAGTCGTGAACAGCACCCCCACCGCTTCCGCGATTCGTGCATGGGAAAGGACGGGAGTGGGGCGGTAAGGGTGTTGGGGTCGGGTGGTTTCGACTCGGGTCGCTCCTTCGTCGCGGCCCGGCTCAACCAGCTTGGAAGTGGTGAAGCCGGTTGAGCCGGCCTGCTCGCTCTGCGAGCTGGTCGTGTCGAAACCAGGTCGTGGGTGACTGGCGACTTGGGGTTGGGTTCTGTCTTACCGGGTGTGGGGTGGTTTCGACTCGGGTCGCTCCTTCGTCGCGCCCCGGCTCAACCAGCTTTGGGAAGGGGGATGTCGCGACCCGGCTCAACCAGCTTTGGGAAGGGGGATGTCGCGACCCGGCTCAGCCGGCTTCGGGGGAGGGGTTCGCGCCCCGGCTCAGCCGGCTTTGGGGGAGGGCTTGCGACCCGGCTCAGCTGGCTTCGGGGAGGGATGGTTCCTCCTTCACCACCACCACCTCCGCCGACCGGCCGAGGGCGGCGTCGGTGAGGGCGATGAACGTGGCCTTGGCCTCCTCGATGGTGGCGGTCGGGGCCTTGACCTTCCGGAAGCGGGCGCGGGCCATGAAGATCAGCACCACCGCGATCCCGATCGACAGCAGCGCCGCCGCCAGGAACCCCAGCGTCAGGCAGCCGACGGTGTTGAGGCCGGTGAGGCTCATCAACCAGCTCAGGGCCAACGCCAGCACGATCACCAGCATCCACAGCGAATGCAGCAGGAAAGTGACTGCGGCCGCGACGAAGGCCGAACCGAAGCCGGCCTGTTTCGCGGCAGGGACGAGCTCGGCCTTGGCCAGCTCCGTTTCGCGGGCGACGAAATCCATCAGGCCGTCGCGGAGCAACTGGAATGGTGTGGGACGGGCCATCGTATTCCTTTCGCGTCCGACCGGTTGCGGCGCAGCCGGGTACCCCTACCCTACGGCTACCGCAGAGGTGTCGCGACCTGCATGTCGATCTCGATGCCACTTTCCGGCATGGACACCGGTTCGGTCAGCTCGTCGTGATTCACCCAGGCCCGCCACGCCAGCAGCTGGAACGGCAGACGCAGGTTCTCCCCGGGCCTGACGGACTGCTCGAAAAGCGTCTTGACCTCGTCGGCCAGGCGCTTGCGCTGCACCTCCGAAAGCCTCCGCGACAACGGCTGATTCGCGACGAGCTGCTGGAGGTCGTCGAGGCTGACGGTCTGCCAGACACGGAAGGCGCGGTGCTCCACCTCCGGGAAGTACTTCGAGTCGTCCACGGCGGCCAGGGACTGGTGGCCGTAGTCGCCGCGCATCGCCATCGGGTCGTAGTGGCGCAGCAACGCGGTGAGGCGCCGCACCCACGGCACCGAGTCGTCGCGGATGATGTACGAGGCCGAGAAACAACCACCGGGACGCAACACACGGGCGATCTCCGAGAGCGCCTGCCCGGGATCGAAGAGATGGAAGGACTGGTGGGAGAACACCACGTCGAACTGGCAGGGATCGATCGGGATGGCCTCGGGGCGCGCCCAGAAGGGGGTGACGCCCTGGAGGGCGAGCAGGCGACGCATGTCGCGGTCGGTGTCGGCCATGGCGAAGACGGTGTGGCCCGCGTCCTCGAGGCGCTGGGGCAGCAGACTGCCCCCAAAGGTCAACCCCCGCACCCCCGGCCAGACGGCAAGCCAGGTCAGTGCTTCAGGAGGCAGGGGATCGGTGGTGGTCATCTCTTCCTGGGTTGTTCTTCAGCTACTCAAAACAGGTTATCCACATCTTCGGGCAGAAATGGAGATTCGGCTCGGCCGGTTCCCAAAGTGAAAATGTGAACACAACGGAGATTACCGGTCCATTGCTTGCCACGCGGGAAGCCGCGCTCGCGGATTCCGTGCTCGCCACCACGCTTGCCCTCGGGATCGACCTGGATGTCGTCTCGGACCGGGAGGAACTCAGGCGACGATGGCGCACCACGTCACTGCGTCTGGTGGGCACGGACATGGCGTCGCGGGCCGCGACGCTGGGTTCCGTGCCCGGGGTGTGGGTGGTCGGTTTCGACTCCGAGGAACTGCTGCAGGCCTCGGCGGAACTGGGCGCGCCCGCGCTGCTGCTGCCCGGCGAGTCGCAGCGTCTCGCGGAGGTGCTCTCAAGCGAGCTACCGGGCCAGGACGCGGCGCAGATACTGGCTTTGATAGGGGCTTCCGGCGGGTTGGGGGTCAGCTGCCTGGCGGTGGCGCTGTCCACGCGGGCCGCGGATGCGGGGTTGCGGTCGGTGGCGGTGGAACTGGCGGGCTGCGGTGGCGGCCTGGACCTGCTGTTCGGGGCGGAAACCCAGGTGGGCATGACCTGGGAGGAGCTGCGGCACGCCGTCGGTGAGATCGGGGACCTCACCCCGCACCTGGTCTCGGCGGAGCGGGTCTCGGTGCTGGCGCTGGGCAGACCCCACGGCGACTCCCCGGACGAGGCGGCGTTGTCGGCGGTGCTCAGGTCGCTGGAACGCAGCCACGACATGGTGGTGGTGGACCTGGGTGACGGCGCCAGGCTGGCGGAGCTGGGGCGTCGCGCCATTCCGCTGCTTGTGGTGGGCGCGGATGTGAGGTCGGTGGCGGCGGCCCGGATGCGGGCCCGCCGGATAGACCTGACCGGGGCGCTGCTGGTGGTGCGGGTCGGGAAAGGTCGCGGGCTGCCGCCCGAAGCGGTCTCCGACGCGCTGGGGCTGCCGCTGGCCGGGGTGGTGCGCGACGACCCGAGGGTGTCTCGGCTCGCGGCCCAGGGGGCCAGCGTCGGGTCGCGACCCGCGGCCCGGCTGCGCCGGGACTCGACGCGGCTGTTGAAGGAGGTGCGTTTGTGATGCTGGAGGAACTGCAGGCCAGGTTGGGCAGGCTCGGCCGTCCCCACACTGCCGCGGACGTCGCCACCGCGATGCGCGGCATGGGCTTGGTGGTCACCGACACGGCCCTCAGACAGGCCATGGACCAGCTGCGCCGCAACTCCGTCGGGGCCGGGCCGCTGGAGGAGCTGCTGCATGAACCGGGGGTCTCGGATGTGCTCGTCAACGGCCCGGATGCGGTGTTCGTGGATCGTGGCGCAGGGCTGGAGGCAGCGGACGTGCGGTTCGTCCACGACGAGGCGGTCCGCAGGCTCGCCATCCGGCTGGCCGCCACCGCGGGCAGGCGCCTGGACGATGCCCAGCCGTTCGTCGACGGCCGGCTGCCGGGCGGGGTGCGGCTGCACGCGGTGCTGGCGCCGCTGGCCAGTCCGGGGACGTGCATCTCGCTGCGGGTCCCGGCGTCGCGAACCCTGACCCTGGAGGAACTTCACACCGCAGGCTCGCTCACCGACGAGGCCCTGGAGCTGTGCCGGAGGGTGATCGCCTGCAAGGTGCCGTTCCTGATCTCCGGCGGCACCGGGACCGGCAAGACCACGCTGCTGGCGGCGCTGCTGGCCGAGGTACCGGTGGCGGAACGGATCGTCGTGGTGGAGGACGCCCGGGAACTGACCCCCAGGCATCCGCACTGCGTGCGCATGGAGGGCAGACCCCCCAACAACGAGGGAAAAGGAGCGATCACGCTCACCACCCTGGTGCGGCAGGCCCTCAGGATGCGGCCCGACAGGGTGGTGCTGGGTGAGGTGCGCGGCGCGGAACTCACCGACCTGCTCTCGGCGCTCAACACCGGGCACGAGGGCGGCTGCGGCACCGTCCACGCCAACTCCGTCGCCGACGTTCCCGCCCGGCTGGAGGCCCTCGCCGCGCTTGGCGGGCTGGGTCGCGAGGCCTGTCACGCGCAGCTCGCCGCGGCCCTGCGGCTGGTGCTGCACCTGCGTCGCGGTCCCGACGGGAAACGTTGGCTGGCGGAGGTGGGGGCGTTCAGGCGGGGTGTGGACGGGCTGGTCGGGATCGTGCCCGCCATGACCTTCACCGGCGGGGCCACCACCTGGGGTCCGGGAGCGGGCCTGGTGCGCGACTGGCTGGAGTGGTCGCAATGCTGATCTGTGTGGTGTTTTTCGCCCTTGCGGCTGCGTTGATCGCCGGGAAGGAGCAGAATTTGGAACGGCTGGGATTACCAGCCCGCCGCAGTCCGGGACGTGGCAGCGCAGCTGTCGTGAGGAAGACGTCCCGGCCTGTGTCGTCAAGCTTCTCCTTGTGGCGCCGAGGAATGGTCCCGGGGGATGTCGGCATTCCCGTTCCGCGGCCCGGGGACGGGGACTCCGCCGTTGCCGATGGCACCCGGACGGGGTCGTTGGAAAAACTGGAGGAGTCGCAGGCGCGGGGCGGCAGGAGCGGCCACGGAAGAGCGGTCGCCTCCCACCGGGCACGGATGCGGCGCAACAACCTGCTGCTGATGGGTGGTGCCGGCTTGGTCGCGGTGACCGTGGTGTTCGGCCTCAGGGTGGCAGGCTGGACCCTCGTCGTCGTCATCGCCGCCGGAACCGCAGCGTGGGTGCTGCGGCGTGCCGCCGCGGAACGCGCCCGGCGCAACCGGGCCGACGAAACCACCCGGGTCACGGTGGGGCTGGCCATGCTGCTGCGCTCCGGGCAGATTCCGACGGCGGCGCTCGCCGAGACCGCCACGGACTGCGACGCCCTGGCGCCCGTCGCGGCCGTCGCCAAACTGGGTGGGGACGTCCCCGCGGCGCTGCAGGAGGTGGCGCAGACACCGGGACGTGAGGGCCTGGCGCGGGTCGCGGGGGCGTGGCGGGTGGCGGAACGCACCGGCGCGCCAGTTGCCTCCGTGCTGCTGCAGGTCGCGGAAGGGCTGCGGGCCGAACGGGAACTCGCGGGAGTGGTCGAGGCCGAACTGGCGATGGCGCGCGGCAGCGCCCGGATCATGGCCTTCCTGCCGCTCGGGGCGCTGCTGCTCGGCTCCTTCGTCGGGGCCGATCCCCTCGGTTTCCTGCTGGAGAACCCGTTCGGGTTGGTGCTGGCGCTGGCCGGTGTGGGATTGGCAGCCGCCGGGGTGGCCTGGACCGAGAAACTGGCGGTCCGGCAATGAGCACCGCGGTCCTGATCGGTTTCCTCGTCGCAGCGGCCGTCCTGGCGTGGTGGGCCCCGCCACCCCTGAGCAGGCTCGAACCCCGGCCGTCGCCGCTGCCCGGCTGGGTGGGGAAGGCGTGGGCTTGGGCGGCGAAACGGTGGAGTGGTCGCAGGAAGGTGGACCGGGCCGTGGTGCGGGAACTTCCCGAAACCCTGGACCTGTTGGCCGTCTGCCTGGAGGCCGGAGCCCCCATGACCAACGCCATCGCCACGGTGGCCGCGGTCAGTCAACCCGCCACGGCCGTGATCCTGCACGGGATCGACGCGCAACTGCAGGTCGGCAGGGACCCGCAGGACGCCTGGGGAAGCCTCGCCGGCCACCCTGACTGGGGGCCACCGGCCCGTGACGCAGCCCGCTCGGCCCGCTCCGGAACCAGCCTGGTGGAGTGTCTTCGTGTTCACGCCGACGAGGCGCGCCGTCGCCGTCGTGAACAGGAGACCAAACGGGCCAGGTCGGTGGGGGTGAAATCGGTGCAGCCGCTCGCGCTGTGTTTCCTTCCCGCCTTCGTGCTCATCGGGGTGGTGCCGCTGGTGGCGTCGCTGCTCGGCACCTTCACGGGTCGCTGAACGGGAAAGCCCGGAACCAGCTGGGGTCCCTTCCCCCGGAATTGGTTGAGCCGGCCTGCGAGTGTGATGTCTCAGGACAAGGGTGAAGGTCGGGACTTCTTGCGGCCGCGCGACACTTGGACGGACGTCGTTGCCAGCGCCAGCCCTCAGGCCAGTCATCACGAAAAATTACAGGCTAATCAGACCAACCATCCGAGACGTAACGCAGTAGCATGTCTTCTGTGACACCCTCATGAACCATGACGGCCTTGCCGCCGTATCCCCATTGATGCTCACCACTTCAGTGATCCGCGAGGCAGAACGTTCTTCCCAAAGTAGTGCGCTCAAACCATGAATGGAGATGCCTGGATGATCAGCATCGCGACGATCACCATCAAGACAACCAAGCCACGAGCAGTCGCCGCGTTCTGGAGGGACTTGCTGGGTTACGAAGTGGCCCCCAACCTGACCGACTCCGTGCTCCTCGAAGGAAACGGACCGTCATTGCTGATCCAACCGGCCACACGGCCGGCAGCCCCGGGGGCCATCCACCTCGACCTCAGGCCTGATGACCAAGGTGACGCGGTGGCGGCCGCGTTGGCGCTTGGCGCCTCACATGCCGACATTGGGCAGACCGGGCAGGAAGGATGGGTGGTCCTGGCGGATCCCGCCGGGAATCTTTTCTGCGTGCTCGAGGGGCGTGCTGCACACGCGGCTCGAATGACCGGCAGGACTCCGACGCCAACGCCGGTGTGTGGACATGATGAGGGCTGAGGGCGCACCACGCACGCGGATGGGCGCCCCCCGACGATCGCCGGTGAACGGCTTCCGCCCATCCCCACCAGCAACTGAAGTTGCGTCTCCGACCCGGGCTCCAGGAGTGAGCTCACCGTTCCCGAGTGCTGTGACGCCGGAACCGAGCCAGCGTCCTGGCGGGGTGCCCGCCTCGGCGTGGTAGCGGGTTGGCGGAGTCGAGAGCGAACGGTCACCATCACCAGCCGCCACAGTCCGCAGCAGGTACTTGTGGGATCGACGGCGAACTCTTGTGTTGCGGTTGTCCCGGTAGCGTGGAGATGGATGGATTCCGTAGCAACTCGTGAGGACGAGGATCCCACAAAGGCCGACGCACCGACGCTCTCGGGCGGCACGTCCTCGTGGTTCCAGCTGCATCCGCGACTGGTTGATCTGATGCTCGTGCTGGTGATCTTCGCCTACAACTTGCCGATTCAGTTCGGTGCGGTGCCCGGGCACCTGTGGCTGGGGACCGGGCTGCTGGTCTCGGTCGGTCTGTGTGCGCCGGGGCTGTGGCGTCGTCAGTGGCCAGCGGCCACATATCTGGTGATCCAACTCGTCGCGGTCACGCAGATCCTGCTGGGGATCTCGCTGGTGGTTGCCGATGCGATGCTGCTGTTGGCCGTCTATACGCTCGCCTCGCGTAGGCGCTGGCAGCTCTCCGGCATGGCAGCGCTGATCACCGCCACGTGGACTGTGCTGAGTTGCCTGCCGATACTCGACCGCGGCGAGATGAGTATCGGGGATATCGGTGTGATCGTCGCGCTGATCCTGTGGTCATGGACCTGGGGACGTCTGGTGCGGACCCGCCGGCGCTACATCGCCTCACTGCATGAGCGCGCGGCACAGCTCGCGCGGGAGAAGGCGGTCGAGGCAGAACTGGCGGCGTCGTCCGAGCGGACGCGCATCGCTCGGGAGATCCACGATGTCGTCTCACATTCCCTGAGCGTTGTCGCGGTGTTGTCCGACGGTGCGGCCTCCACCATCGACACGGATCCTGAGCAGGCGCGCACAGCCATGCTGACCGTGCGCGACACGGGGCGCACAGCGTTGGCGGACATGCGCCGGCTGCTCGGGGTGCTGCGCGATGACGAGCCCGGCTCGCACGCACCGCAGCCGGGGATTGCGCAGTTGCCACGTCTGCTAGAGGAGTCTTGCGCGGCGGGCGTGCCGGTGCGGTTCATTGAAACGGGTGATCCTCAGACGGTGCCGCAGAGCATCGATCTGACCGTGTACCGCATCGTCCAGGAGGCGTTGACCAATGTGCGCAAGCATGCTGGCCTCGGGGTTTCGGAGGTGCGGGTCACGCTGGCCCATACCCCCGAGTCCATCACGGTCACTGTGACCGATGACGGTGCTGGGTCCGCCGCTGGTGTCGGTCGGCATATCGGGCACGGCCTGATCGGCATGCGCGAGCGTGTCGCCGCCCACCACGGGCAGCTGCGTGCCGGGCAGCGACCCGAAGGCGGTTTCGAGGTCGTCGCCACGATCCCGACAGGAGATGAATCATGAATATCCGCGTGCTGCTGGTCGACGACCAGGAGATGATCCGCATGGGTTTCCGCATGGTGCTGGGCACCTCCGAGGGCATCGAAGTCGTGGGCGAGGCCTCCGACGGCGACGAGGTCCTGGACGTGTTGGCTGAGCAGCCTGCCGATGTTGTGCTGATGGACGTGCGAATGCCCAGGGTTGACGGCATCGAGGCCACGCGGCGCGTCATGGCGCTGGAGGATCCGCCGCATGTGTTGGTGCTGACGACCTTCGACCTGGACGAGTACGCCTACGAGGCCTTGCGTGCCGGGGCGTCGGGTTTCCTGCTCAAGGACGCGCCGCTGGAGGAGGTGGCCGCAGCCATCCGTCACGTTCACGACGGTGACGCCGTGGTCGCGCCGTCGACCACGCGTCGCCTGTTGGGTCACTTCGCCGCGCCCGAGGCGTCATCGCTGGCTGCGCCGATGAACACCGCACCGCTTGAGCTGCTGACGCCGCGCGAGCGCGAGGTGTTGAGCCTGGTCGCGCGCGGACTGTCCAACCGCGAGATCGCCGATGAGCTCGTCCTCAGCGAGGGAACGGTCAAGGTCCACGTCGGGCACGTGCTGACCAAGCTCGACTTGCGCGACCGTGTCCAGGCCGTCGTGCTGGCCTACGAGACGGGTCTGATCTCGCCGGGAAGCGCCTGATCCAGCACGTCAGCTATGCCTGAAGTCATAGGGGGAAGATATGTCTTGGGCCAGATGGAATCTTCTCCGGGCTGCGACAGCGTGGAGACATGTTCTACGCAGTCACCACAGAAAACCTGACGAAGCGCTACGGCGATCGCATCGTCGTCGACGATCTGTCCCTGCGTATCCCTGAAGGGTGTGTGTACGGGTTCCTCGGCCCCAACGGGGCCGGCAAGTCCACGACGATGAAGATGCTGCTGTCGCTGATCGAGCCCAGCGACGGCGAGGTGCAGATCCTCGGTAAGTCGATGACGCGCGCCACGCGGCGTTCCCTGCTGGAGCGGATCGGTTCGCTGATCGAGGCCCCACCGGGGTATGCGCACCTGACCGGCGCGGAGAACATGCGGCTCATTCAGCGCCTGTTGCACTTGGATGACGCACAGATCGAACACGCAGTGCAGGTCGTGCATCTGACCGAGCAGATGAACAAGAAGGTCCGCGAGTATTCCCTGGGCATGAAGCAACGCCTGGGGATCGCGATGGCCCTGGCCCGCCAGCCGCAGCTGCTGATCCTCGACGAGCCCACCAACGGCCTCGACCCCGCGGGCATCGAGGAGATGCGCGGACTGCTGCGCCACCTCGCGGTCAACGGGGTGACCGTGATGGTCTCCTCGCACCTGCTGGGCGAGATCGACAAGATCGCCACCCAGCTGGGCATTCTCGCCCAGGGCCGGATGATCTTCCAGGGCACCCGCGCCGAGCTGATGAAGGCATCCTCGCCCGACGTGCTGATCACCTGCTCGGAGCCTCACCGGGCACAAAACCTGCTTGTGCCCTACAACCCGCGGCTCAAGTCGTCGGGCGACCTGGCACTGGCGGGAACCGATGACAAACGGATGGCCGGATTCGTCGCAGCGCTGGTTGGCGAAGGGATCGACATCTACGGAGTCCGTCGTGACGAGCAGAGCCTCGAGGACGTCTTCATGCGCCTGACCGAAGGAGGTGGGCTGTGATGACCGTCGTCATGAACGAACTGGCCAAGATTCGTCACCTTCGCATCGGGGTGATCGCGATCATTCATCTGGTGGCCATCGTGGTTCTCACAGCTTTTCAGTCGCTGGTCGCGGGCATTGACGAGCATCTCGCGGATCCCGGCGGGGCGCCGTGGAAGATCCTGCTCACCGGGCTCTCACGGGCGTTCGCGATGATCTCGCCCGTCCTCTTGGCTGTGCTGGCCAGTCGTCAGGTCGAAATGGAACACACGGGCAACGGCTGGCTGCTGTCCGCCACGAGCGGAGTGAGTCCCGGCCACCTGTGCCGTGCCAAGCTCGTCGTGCTCGGGTTGATCGTCGCCCTGGTCACCATGATGCAGTCCGCGCTGCTCGTCGGCTTCGCGAAGCTCATCGGCGTCACCTCACCCTTCCCAGCCTCACACTGGATCGGGTACACAGCCTCGATCATGGTCATCAACCTCGCCGTGCTGGCGTTCCAGATCCTGCTGTCGGCCACGGTGGAGAACCAGCTCGTCGCGTTGGGCGTCAGCATCGTCGGTATCTTCCTCGCGCTCTTCGGTGTGATCCTGCCGAGCTTTCTCACACACCTGACGCCCTGGAGCTACTACGCGCTGGCCGCTCCGGCCGACTACGTCGGCGTCGACCTCGTCTACCACGACCTGCCCTACCTCAGCATTGCCGGTCTGGCGGTCGTGGGTGGCTCGCTCTTCACGCTGATCACCACTCGTTTCAACACCCGGGAAGCATGACCATGAACTCCATCTACTCCGAGTTCCTGAAACTCAAACGTTCCACGAGCTGGGCGGTGGTCCTCGTGGTCCCGATCATCGTGGTCCTGGCCGGCTCGATGAGCACCATGCTCGCGCAGGGCACCTTCGAAGATGGGTGGCACACCCTGTGGATCAGGTCCGTCGGGTTCTACGGGATGGCCATCCTGCCGGTCGCCGTCGCGATCCTCGCGTCCCTGGTCTGGCGCGTCGAGCACAAGAACAGCAACTGGAACGCGCTCATGAGCCGGCCCGTACCGACATCCGAGATCGTGCTGGGCAAGGTGGCGGCCATCTCCGCGCTCGCGGCCTCGATGCAAATCGTTTTGCTGGTCACCGTCATCGGACTGGGCAAGCTGGTGTTCGGACTCGAGGGCATGCTTCCGGCCAAGTACCTCCTGGGCAGTTCGTTGATCATGCTGGCCTGCGTGCCACTGGCGGCGCTGCAATCGGCGTTGTCGGCTTTCCTGTGCTCCTTCGCCACTCCGGTGACCATCGCGCTGGTGATGACCAGCGCCTCGACACTGCTTCTGCAGCTGAAGCTGACAGCAGCACTGGCGCTTCCCCACGGCCTGGTCACCCACACCACACAACTCGGGACGTCTCTCGTCTCGGGTCAGAGGACGAGCTTCGCCGTCTCGGATCTCAGCCTGGCGAGCGCGGGGATCGTCACGGGCGCAGCGGTGGTGCTCACCGCCCTCATCGTCGCCATCACTTCCATGGCACTCAATCGCACCGACACCCGCGCATAGAGCGCTTCTTCACCTCCAAAACGGTCGTCGTCGCCACGGCTGAACCGGCTTCAATGAGACAAAGCTGGTTGAGCCGGCCTGCGAGCGTCAGCGAGTGGGGTGTGTCGAAACCTCTTGTGGGTGTCCGGGGTGGTTTCGACTCGGGTCGCTCCTTCGTCGCGGCCCGGCTCAACCGGCTTGGGGGGTGCTCGCGGCCCGGCTGAACCGGCTTCATGAAATGGGCCCGGCCCGATCAGTGGGCGAGGGGTGGCAGAGTTGGGCGGGTGAACTGGGAGTGGGTGACCGGGGCCGAGGAGGCGGTGGTGGTGCGTCGCCGGCCCGCCTCCCCGGGGGCGTGGGCCGACTGGCCCGGCTGGCTCGATGCGGAACTCGTCGACGGGTTCCGGGCCGCGGGCATCGACCGGCCCTGGCGGCACCAGGTGGAGTTCGCGGAGCTGGCCCGCGCGGGCAGGCACGCCGCGATCTGCACCCCCACCGGTTCCGGGAAATCGCTGGCCTACCTGATGCCGGTGCTCGCCGCGCTGCGGGAACCCAGGGCGGGCCGCGGCAGGGGATTCGCGCTGCGACGCCCCACCGCGCTGTACCTGGCACCCACCAAGGCCCTGGCCCACGACCAGGCCCGGGCCGCCGGGGCCCTGGCCCCGGGACCGGTGCGGATCGGTGCCCTCGACGGCGACTCCGACGAGGCCGAGCGGCGATTCGCCCGCGAACACGCCAACCTGGTGCTCACCAACCCCGACATGCTGCACTTCTCCGTGCTGCCGAACCATCGCCGCTGGTCGGCGCTGCTGGGCGGGCTGCGCTACGTCATCATCGACGAGGCCCACCGCTACCAGGGGGTTTTCGGGGCGCACGTCGCGCAGGTGCTGCGGCGGCTGCGACGCCTCGCCGCCGCCCACGGCGCCGAACCGACCATCCTGCTCAGCTCCGCCACCGCACCGAACGCCGCCGACTTCGGGGGTGCCCTGATCGGTGAGGACCGGGTGGAGGTGGTCGCCGACTCGACCGCCCCGGTCGCCGCCCGCACCGTCGTGCTTTGGCAACCCTCGGCCAGCCTCAACCGCGACACCTCCCGGCTGCTGGCGGGCCTGGCGGACGACGCCACCCAGACCCTCGCCTTCGTCGCATCCCGTGCCGGGGCGGAACTGACCAGCCTGGAGGCGGCGGAACTGGCCGCCGAACCGGGGCGGATCGCGTCCTACCGTGGCGGCTACCTGGCCATGGAACGCCGCGACCTGGAGGCCGCGCTGCAAACCGGGGAGATCCTCGGGCTGGCCACCACGAACGCGCTGGAACTCGGCATCGATGTCTCCGGCATCGACGCGGTGCTCGTTTCCGGGTTCCCCGGGAAACTCTCGGCGTTCTGGCAGCAGGCCGGAAGGGCGGGCCGGGCGGGCCGGGAGGCGCTGGTGGTGCTGCTGGCCCGCGAGAACCCCCTCGACGCCTACCTGCTGCAACATCCCGAACTGATTTTCGACGCCCCCGTCGAGGCCGCGATCTGTCACCCGCAGAACCCGCACGTCCTCGGCCCACACCTGGCCGCCGCCGCGCAGGAACAACCGTTGACGGCCGCCGACGAACGCTGGTTCGGACCCACCGCCCTGCCACTGGCAGCTCACCTCGCCGCCGGGAAGGTGCTGCGGGACCGCGGCGGAACGTGGTACTGGACCCGTCCCGACCGCGCCGTCGACCACATCAACCTGCGATCCACCACCCCCCGGCCCGTGGAGATCATCGAACGCTCCACCGGGCAGGTGATCGGGGTGGTGGATCCGGCAGCCGCCGACCGCACCGTCCACCGGGGCGCCGTCTACCTCCACCAGGGATGCTCTTTCGTGGTGACCGACCTGGATGTCGAGGAACGCAGCGCCATGGTGGTGGCGGCCCACAACCCCTGGTACACCCAGGCCGAATCCGCCCAGGACATCGCGGTGCTGCGGGAGCGCCGGTCGCGACCACTCGGCTCGACAACCCTGCACTTCGGTGACGTGCGGCTCAGCTGGCAGGTCACCGGATACCTGCGCCGCGACGAAACCACCCACGAGGTGCTCGACTCCACCCCGCTCGACTGCCCGGAACACATCCTCACCACGCAGGCGGTGTGGTGGAGCGTCCCGGAGACCCTGGAACGGGAACTGGGCTGGGGTTCGCTGCGGCTCGGGGCCGCCGCGCACGCCGCCGAACACACCTCCATCGGCTTGCTGCCGGCCTTCGCGCCCTGCGACCGCTGGGACATCGGCGGGGTTTCCACGGCCCGCCACCCGGACACCGGCCTGGCGACGGTGTTCGTCCACGACGGCCTGCCCGGTGGAGCAGGATTCGCCGCCCGCGCCCACGAGGTGGCCGAGCATTGGTTGGCGGCGACCTTGGAACGGCTGCGCACCTGCCGCTGCGAATCGGGCTGCCCGGCCTGCGTCGTGTCCCCGAAATGCGGCAACGCCAACCAGGTTCTCGACAAGACGGCGGCCACCGAACTGCTGCGCCGGATCCTCTGAGACTCCAGTGGGCGGGGCGAGTCGATCGGTTCCGGGGACGGGACCTGTCCGCGGAACCCCGGATGGTTTTCACACCGTCTCCTTTCACACCGTCCCCGCAGTGGCGCTTCGCTCCACGTCGGCGGGATTGAAACCGCGGCCCTCCAGCAACGGCAGGGTCACCGTCACCTCGACCACGAACCGGGGACGCTGCCCCCGCACCTCGCATCCGGTGAGGCGCCCGCCGTTCTCGGAGGCCACCTTCGAGGCCTCGGCGCAGGCGTCGTCACCGTCCGCCTCGGCCGCCGCGGCGGCCAGGGCCGTCAGGTCGGCCGCGTCCTGGGCCTTTTCCGCGCGGGCCAGCCAACCGGTGATCAACGCGGCGGTGGCCGCGACCAGCACCAGCCCCAGGCAGATTCCCGCGACCAGCACCGTCCCAACTCCCCGCTCGTCACGGACCCGGGAACACCCCGGGTTTCCCGCGGCGCTCATGGCCCGACCCCCGGTTCCCAGTGGGCCCAGGCGACGGCCTCGAGCGGAATGGCACCGAGGTTGAGGATGGGGACCTCCAAGCGGGTCGTCACCCGCACCCCCGCCTCGGCGCGTTCGATCTCGATGCGTGCCCGTTCGGGCGCCTTCTCCTTGGTTTTCTCCGCCAGCGCGTCATCGCCCCGGGACAGGTGCTTGGCCAGCTCCGAACTGACGGTCTGGATACCCGACTGGGCCACCCCCAGCAGCACGAGACCGACCAGGGCCGACACCAGCGTCACCAACGTGACCAGCCCGATGGCGAACTCCACCGTCACCATGCCCCGCTGCTCACGGCGGGCCCTGCGACGCCCGAACCAGCCGATGCGACCGGCCCTCCAGCGGCGGGGCGCCGGAGAAACCGGGTGGTCGGCGACGGCCTTCAACACTTCCTCACCCCGCGCCCCCGGCCCCTCCACCAGGAGGCGTGGGGCGGATGCATCCGCCCCACGCATGCCGGTCAGTTGTCGTGCTGGGCGACGTTCGTGAAAACGTCGGTGACCCACTTCATGATCGTGTCGAAAAGCGAACTGTCGTTGAAGACGCGGAGCAGCAACATTGCTGCGGCCGCGGCGCCCAACAGGCCGATGGCGTACTCGACGGTGGTGAGTCCCCGTTCGGCGAAACGACGCGAGAGCGGCTGCTTCTTCTCGACGCGGGCGATGCTCTTGGTGGACTCGGACATGGCTTCCCCTTTCAAGTGTCCACCGGATGCCTTTCATCCGGTGACACTTTCACCATGGGAGGCAGGACCCGCAGGGATTTCCTTTTCCACATCCCCCGGTTGGGCGACAACACCGCCGCCCAACCGGACAACACCTCCGGTCCCCGCGACAACACCCCACCCGGGCGGGGTGCCCTCGCGCGGCTGGGTTCAGTCCTGCAGGACCTGCAGCAGCTCGTCGCGGACCCGCACCGAGCGACGCGGGTTGCGGTCGCCGATCACCGCTACCGTCAAACCACCGGCGGAGGCGGTCGTCGGGGTCGTCGCGGTGCCTCCCAGCGCATCATCGGCCCGGCAGCAGAACGTGTGGCGACGCTCCGCCTCGGCCGCGATCATCGCGTTGACGTTCGGGTCGTTGCTGGCGGCCAGGACGTACCAGGCCTCGCCGACATCCTCCGCCCTGGCGGTGCGCTGCTCGGCGGTGATCGCGCCGCTCGCCGCGAGCCGGCCGACGGCGATCCCGAGGTTCGGTGCGACGACCCGCACCTTCGCCCCGGCGTCGAGCAGCCGGGGGATGCGCCGCGCCGCAACGGCGCCGCCGCCGACGACCAGGACGTCGCGGTCCTTCAGCACGAGGTTCGACATGAACCCGGGGGCGCCTTCGCCGAAGCCCTCGGCGTCGAGCTCCGCGAGATAACGGTCGACGACCAGCTGGGCCAGCTCGTCGCAGTCACCGATGACCTCGGCGACCCGCACCTCGACGTCCGGGTTGTTCTCGCGCCAGGCGGCGACCTGATCCAGGTTCCAGGTCCGCAGCTTGCCCGGGAACAGGAAATGGGGGGCGACGACGATCTGTTTCGCGCCGGTGGCCTTCGCGTGGTTCAGCGCCTCCGGCACCGACGGCCGCGACACCTGGATGAACGCGGGGTGGATGCTGCGGAGCCCCGCCTCCTCCATGAGGGTCCGGGCCAGGCGGTAGCGTTCCGCGTTCGATTCGGTGACGGGGGAACCGCGACCCACCAGGACACATGCCGTGTCCTGGGGACGCCACTCGCCGAGCGCCTCGACGACGCGGTTGCGCACCGCCGAATCCAGCAGCGGGCTGCCCAGCAGCGCCGCCGAGTACGCGACCCTGGCCGCGCCGCGTCCCTCGTCAATGGCCTCCGGGATGTCGATCCGCACGTGCCCGCCGGTCGCGAGCATCAGCGGCACGACGACGGCATCCGTCTCGCCCTTCGGCTCGAGGCCCTCCAAGGCCTCGGCCACGGCCTCGGGGATGCTCGGTTCCGTCAATTCGACGAAACCCATCGCCAGTTTCGTGTCCGGCAGTTTCGCCTGGACGCGTTCCGCGAGCGCACGGCACACGGCCACACCCTCCGGGTCACGGGTGCCGTGCGCGGCGATGACGAGCGGCACGTTGGTCAGTTCCTTGAACATCAGCAGTTTCCTCCTTGAATCTTGCCCATCCACTGGTAGTCACGCGGTGTGACGATGGCTGTTTCACCGACCCCCGTCGCCACCGGTTTGGTGGTCGACGAACCGACGATGACGATGGTGTGCATGTCAACCCATTCGGGATTGAACTCACCGATCGGCGCCCACCTGATGTGCTGCTTCGGCCGGAACGCCTCGTAGACGGCCATCACCGGAACGTCAGCGGGGCGGTGCGCCCCCAGGATCTCCAGCGCCCGGGGCAGGTGGGCGATGCGTTTGCGGGAGCGGGGGTTGTACAGCACCGTCACGAAGTCACCCTCCGCGGCGGCCTGGAGCCGGCGCTCGATGTCCTCCCACGACGTGTGGAGGTCGGACAGGGAGATCGTGACGTGGTCGTGGCCGAGCGGCGCACCCAGCAGCGCGGATGCGGCCAGTTCCGCCGTGACACCCGGGATGATCTTGACGTCGATACCCTCGGTGCCGATCTCGAGCGTGGGGGAGGCCATCGCGTAGATCGCGGGGTCGCCGGAGCACACGAACGCCACGGGGTGACCCTCGCGCGCCTTCTGGATCGCGAACGCCGTCCGCTGCTCCTCGGTGCCCATCTTCGTGGCGTGGGTCTCGGCGTTGGGGTTGACCAGGTCACGGATCTGCCGCACGTACGGGATGTAGCCGACCACGTATCGGGCGGTCTCGATCGCCTGCTTCGCCATCGGGGTCAGCAGGTCGCGGTGACCGGGACCGAGACCGACCACCCGCAACTCGCCGCGCGCCGGAACCCGGCCGATCGCGCACGTCGCGTCGGGGCACTTCGTCTTCGGCACGATCAGCTCGGCGCCGCGGCGGATGACGGAGGCCTCGGAGACGCTCGGCGTTCCCACCTCGGAGGCGACAACATCCGAGGGGGTCGGCACCTCGATGCCAGCCAGCTCGGCGGCCTCGTAGCACACGAACGGTACGCCCAGGTGCTTGGCGAGGCGGATCAGGCCACCCTCACGCGCCTTGACGTCGACGCTTGTCAGCGCCGCGACCGAGTGGATCGTCAGGCCCGCAGCCTCGAGGGTCGCCTCCAGGTGGGCGCGCAGGATCTTCTCCGAGGTGCCGCGGTTGCAGCCCATGCCCACCACCAGCGAGCGGGGATGCAGGACGACCCGCGGCAGCTCGGCGGCCGGCAGCTGCGAGGCGTCGCGGTCGGTGACGAGAATCTCCGCGACCGGTGAGACCGCGTCCTCGGTGACATTGGCCGGCAGCGGCGGCATCGGCCACGGCTGATCCCGCACCAGCCGCACGGGACGGCCGTCGAGCATCGCGCTGGTCACGCTCGCGACATCGCCGCTGTGGGCCCAGCCGAGGGTGTCGAGAGCGGGGATGCCGAGGGAGTCGGTGGCGGTCGTGAGCACCGCGGTGGCCCCGAGGGCCTCCGACAGTTTCTCGGCCAGCTCGTTCGCACCGCCGACGTGCCCGCCCAGCAGGGGCACGACGAAATGCCCGCCCTGGTCGATGACGACGACACCCGGGTCGGTTTTCTTCGAGTCCAGCAGCGGCGCGAGGATGCGGGTGGTGGCGCCGATCGCCATGTGCGAGACGACCAGGTCGCATTCTTCGAAGGCCTTGCGCAGCCCCTCGGTGGCGGATCCGTCGTAGATCTGGGTCCCGCCGAGCAGCTCGTCGATCTGGGCGGCGCGGGCTCGGGCGGCCTCGGAGGAGAAAACCTGCCCGACCTTCAGGTCGGACAGCGCATTCGCGGTCAGCCGCTCCACCGCGACCTCGGGGACGGCGACGCGGCGGGGCGCGGTGGTGTCGACGGCCGTCTCGTCCCATTCGGCGTCGGGGTGGCGTTCCAGGACGAGCACGACGTTCGGGTTCCGGACGTCCTCGACCGCGGCCAGCTGTTCACCGGTCATGATCCGGACGCGTTCGTCGTCCTCGCCGAGACGCTCGGCCAGGACGAAGGTCCGGTCGAGGCCGGCCAGGGGATCGCTCAGCTGCGAGAGGGGTTCGCGCGGGTCGGTCATGACCGCGACTTTCGCGTAGCGGCGCGCCGCGGCGATGGCGGCGTCGATGGGACGGCCGTGCGCGGAGACCGTGATGGCGTCGTCCCAGGGCAGTCCGACACGGGCGAACGCCTCGGCCACCGAGGATGCGCGCGTGACGACCTTCGGACGCAGCCCGATCGACCGCAGCTTGCGGACGACACCGAACCACAGCGGGTCGCCGGAGGCGAGGATCACGACATCGGTGTCCTCAGGCAGCTGCCGGATCTTCTCGACGGCAGGGGTGAGGCCACCCAGGACGATTCGCTTGTCCTCGGGGACGGCCAGCTCATCGAGGTGACGGCGTCCGCCGACCACCACGGATGCGGCGGCGACGGCGCGGCGCAGCTCCTCGCTGGGGGCGCCGAGATGCCCGTGGACCGTGATCATGTGTTGTCTCCGTTCTCCAGGTTGTAGGTGGTGGCGCCGTGCTCCCTCAGGTCGGTTGCGGCGGCCTTGTCGGCGGCGCGGTATTCGTGCCGGAAACCGGGGTGGTACAGGTGGGAGCGTTTGGCGGCGCGGTCGGTGGCCAGGGCCGGGCCGACGAGCACGATCGTGTGCTTCCAGAGCTTGTGCTCCTTCATCGTCGCCGACAGGTCCTTCAGCTGGACCCGCCAGATGGCCTCGTCGGGCCAGGTCACGCGGTAGCCGATGATGCACGGCGTCTCCGGGGGGTAGCCGCCCTCGAGGAGGGCCGCCTCCAGTTGCTTGTTGCGGGCCGCCGACAGGTAGATCGACATCGTCGTGCCGTGGGCCGCGAACGAGCGGATGGTCTCCTTCTCGGGCATTGGGGTGCGGCCGCCCTCGAGGCGGGTGAGGATCATCGACTGCGCGACCTCCGGCAGCGTCAGCTCGGAGTCGACCCGGGCCGCGGTGGCGGAGAACGCCGAGATGCCGGGGATCGTCTCGGTGGGGATGCCGATCTGGGCGCACAGGTCGCGCTGCTCCGCCGTCGCCCCGTAGATGTTCGGGTCGCCGGTGTGGACACGGGCGACGAGGAGTTTTTCGTCACGGGCCCGCGTGTACAGCGGCACCAGGTCCTCCAGGGGGATCGACGCGGAGTCGATGACCTCCGCACCCGGCTTGTGGCTGGCGACGATCCCGGGATGCACGAGCGACGAGGCCCAGATGATGATGTCGGCCTCGGCGATGACGCGGGCGCCACGCACGGTGATCAGGTCGTCGGCCCCGGGGCCTGCCCCGACGAAGACCACCAGGCCTTTCGGGTCGAGTCTCAGTCCGCTCATATTCTCCCTCCGGTGGTGGAACGTCTCGGTGCGGCAAGGACGGTGCTGAAGTAGGGTGCGCGGTCGGTCACCTCGGACAGGGGCACGAGGTGTTCGGATGGCAACCCGAGGTCGGTGCCGAGGATGGCCCCGTCGAGGCGGCCCTGCGCATCCAGCACGGCGCGGAGCTCGGTCATCTCTCGGCCGCCCTTGTAGATGACGACGGTGTCGGAGACCTCGCAGACGCGGGCCAGGGTCTCGGGTCCGACGGTCCACGGCACGAGGGACAGGATCTCCTGGCCCTCGACGAGCGGGGTGCGGCTGGAGGCGGCGATGGCCTGCATGGCGGTGATCCCGGGAATGACCTCGACCTTGACCTCGACGCGCCGCGACACCAGGTCGCACAGGTACGAGAAGGTCGAGAACACCGATGCGTCGCCGACGGTGGCGAACGCGACCCGCTTCGCGCCGGCCTCGAACGCCTCGACGGCGGCCGTGGCGGAGGCCTCCCACGCGCTGGCGCGGCGGTGCCCGATGCCGCGGCGCTCGGCCATGGAGAACGGGATGCGACGGATCGCGTCGGCCTTGGCGGGCAGGTGGGTGCACACGATCTCCTCGGCGCGGCCTACGCCACCGGCACGGGCCTCGGTGCTCGGCACGAGGATGACGTCGGCTGCCTCCAGGGCCCGCAACGCCTTAACGGTCACGTGGTCAGGGTCGCCGGGGCCCACCCCCACTCCGGACAGGGTGCGGTCAACACTCATGTGGCCCTCCTCGGGTGCTACGCCCGTTCGGTCTTGGCTGGCCCGAAGTGTCTGGCTCCCACCTGGGTGGTCACAGTGGCGGCACCGCTCCGGATTCGCACCGGATTCCTTCGTTGTCGGCAAGCTGATTGGTCATTTGTCGCGGGACAGCCTAGCCAGTTCCGGCGCGGAGGTCCTATCCGAAAGGTCGATGCGTGTCCCGGTTGGGGCGTGCCGGCCGCTCGGGCTGGCCGGTGGGCGGCGGTGACTGCCATAGTCTTGGAGGTGTGACCAATGACTACATCAAGACCGGTAGCCCGATCTATGCCCGCTCGTTCGAGATCATCCGGGAGGAGGCGAACCTGGGGCGTTTCCCCGAGGATGTCGAGCCCGTGGTGGTGCGGATGATCCACGCCGCTGCCGACCCGGCGATCGCCGACCTGATCGCCTTCACGCCGGGTGTTGCCGCCGCCGCCCTCAATGCCCTCGAGGCCGGGGCGCCGATCCTGTGTGACGCGTCGATGGTCGCCACCGGCATCATCCGCAGCCGCCTGCCCGAGCACACCCGGATCATCTGCCACATCAAGGACCCGCGCCTGCCCGCGATCGCGGAGGCGAAGGGCTGCACCAAAACCGCAGCGGCCGTCGATCTGTGGCAGGAGGACGGCCTGCTCGACGGCGCGGTCGTCGCCATCGGAAACGCCCCGACCGCGCTGTTCAGGGTGCTCGAGGTGATGCGGGAGACCGGTGCCAGGCCCGCGGCGATCATCGGCATCCCCGTCGGTTTCGTGGGCGCCGCGGAGTCGAAGGACGCGCTGGTCGCCGACGACAGCGGTGTCGACTACATCACGGTCCTCGGTCGCCGTGGCGGCTCCGCGATGGCGGTTGCCGCGGTGAACGCGATGGCCAGCCGATCCGAGACCACGAATGACCGCTGACGCGGATCCCGCCCTGGCCGCGGAGGGCCGCCAGGCGTTGCGTCCCCGCGGCCGGAAGGCGCAGCTGGAGTCGTCGCAGCTGAGACCCGGCTGGACGACGGGGGCATGCGCCTGCGCGGCCGCCACCAGCGCCTTCGTCGCCCTCGAAACGGGCGAGTTCCCCGACCCGGTCGGGATCGTGCTGCCCGGCGGGCGTGAGGCTGCGTTCGCCCTGACCCAGTGGCGGCTGTGGCCCGGGCGGGCGATGGCGGCGGTCACGAAGGATGCCGGTGACGACCCCGACGTGACCCACGGCGCGGTCGTGCGGGTGGTCGTCGAACCCGGCGAGCCCGGCGAAGGCGTGAGATTCGCGGGCGGCGAGGGCGTCGGCACCGTCACCCTGCCGGGGCTGCCGCTGCCGGTGGGGGAGCCGGCCATCAACCCGAAACCCCGCGAGTACATCACCGCCAACATCACCGCCGCCGCCGAGCGCCTCGGGGTCGCGCCCGACGTGCGCGTGACCGTCTCGATCGACGACGGTGCGCGCATCGCCGAGAAGACCTGGAACTCGCGCATCGGCGTGCTCGGAGGGTTGAGCGTCCTGGGCACCACCGGTGTCGTCGTGCCCTACTCGTGTTCGGCGTGGATCGCGTCGATCCACCGCGGCATCGACGTCGCCATCGCCAGCGGTGCGACGCACGCAGCCGCCTGCACCGGATCGACATCGGAGCGGGTGGCCGAGGAGCTGTACCCGGGCATCGAACTGCTCGACATGGGCGACTTCGCCGGCGCCGTCCTGAAATACCTGCGCAAACACCCGCTGCCCAGGCTCACGATCGTCGGCGGGGTTGCGAAGCTTTCCAAACTGGCGGCCGGCTACCTCGACCTGCACTCCCACCGCACCCGCATCCAGCCCGGTCATCTGCGCCAACTGGTGGAGGGGGCCGGTGCCTCACCGGAGCTGGCCGACGCGATCGGAGAGGTCGCCACCGTCGCCCACGCCGTCACCCTCGCCGGTGAGGCCGGCATCGACCTGTCGCAGCTGATCGCGGACTCGGCGCGCGACGAGGCACTGGCGGTCCTCGGCGGGGCGCCGGTGGAAGTGGAGATCGTCGTGATCGACCGCGCCGGAAAGATCCTCGCGAGGGTGCACTGACCCGCACGGCCCCGGGGGAGCACGGGCCGGCCGGATGACGTTTCCGGGACGCTCCCCGCCCCACCGCCGGCAATGAGACGACTGAAACCTGGCGACCCGAGTGCACGATGATGAGGTTAGGCAAAACTTCCTGAAGGGATCAGTCGTGGGTAAAGGGATCCAGGGGGCGGTGCTCAAGGGACTCGGGGCGAGGGAGCACGTGTTGACGGTGATGGGACGCGAGTATCGCGCGGACCATTTCGTGCGCGTGTTCCTGCACTCCGACACGCTGCTCGCCCCCGGCGGGGAGGCGCCCGGGAACTGGGTGCGTGCCTGGTTTCCGGATCCGGATGGTGGGGCGAAACAGTTCCAGCGGGGCTACACGCTGGCTGAGGCGGATCCGGGGACCGGGGAGTTTGCGATTGATTTTGTCATTCATCATCCGATGGGCCCTGCTGCTTACTGGGCCACCACGTGTGAGCCGGGTGATCAGATCGTGGCGATGCGGTTCGGTGAGGAACCCTTCGAGCTGCTCGATCCGGCGCCCAGAGGGTATCTCTTCCTGGGTGATCTGGCGTCCTACCCGGCGATTCATGCCCTGGCGTCCTCGATCCCGCAGGAGCATCCCGTCGTGGTGTACCTGGAACAGCACGACGAGCGTGATGTCCAGCTGCCGCTGCCGTCGGGTCCGAACATCGAGGCCCGCTGGGTGGATGAGCTGCCCGACGGGCAGGGTCTGGCGCAGGCCATTTCCGGGCGGGACTGGACCGGCTGGTACGCCTGGGTCACCGCCGAGTCCCTCGCGACCCGGCGTGCCCGCACCCCGCTGGAGCGTGAGTTCGGGTTGAACCGGGCCACGCTCCACGCCCACGCCTACTGGGTGAGGGGGCGTGCCATGGGCAAATCGCGTGTCCTGGAGCAGGCCGCCCGGGAACAGGAACCACAACCCACGGCGGTGCCCACCGTTGCACCCGCCCCGGTGCGGGTCCTGGCCCCGGCCCGTGGGGCGCTGGTCGTGGGTGGCCTGGCGCAGGCTCTGCTCGCCGTGGTGCAGATCGTGCCGTTCATTCTGTTCGCCGAGGTGGCCCGGCTTTTCCTGCGCGGCGCCGGAGTGGGCGAGTTCATCGCGGTGGGGGTTGCGGCCCTGCTGGTCATGGCCCTGAGCGCTACCGGCACCACGGTGCTGCTGTTCGGCATGCACCTCTACGACGCCCGGTTCGCTGCTGCGTTGCGGCGGCGTCTGATGGACAAGCTGAGCACGCTGCCGCTGGGCTGGTTCACCAACCGCAAGGCGGCGGATGTGAAAACCTTGGTCGGCGACGACGTGGCCGCGCTGCACTACGTGGTCACCCATTCGGTGCTCGACCTCGTGGCCGCGGTCGTCACGCCGGTTGTGACCCTGGGCTACCTGTTCGTGGTGCAGTGGCGGCTCGCCCTGGTGCTGCTGCTACCGCTGGTCGTGTTCCTGTTCGTGATGATCCGGATCTCGCGGCGCGACGCCGACAAGAACGCCCTCGTGCAGCGCACCTCGGCTCTGGCCTCGGGGCAGGCGCAGACCTTCCTCAGCACGATCGACCAGGCTCGGGTTTTCGGTCCAAGGGCTGTTGTCGACCTACCGGAGACGCTGCACCGGATGGGTGATGTCGTGGAGCGGTGGCAGCGGGAAACCTCGCTGGCGAAAACCCAGGCCGTCATGATCAACCGCCCGACGACGGTGCTGGGCCTGCTGGTGCTGGCCGGGTGGGCGTTCGTCTCGGCGGGTTGGATGCGTCCCGAGGAGCTGATCGTCTTCCTGATCGTGGGTACCTCGTGCGGGGCCCAGCTGATCGGGATCGCATCGGGCATCGGTGTCCTGACACAGGCCCTCACGGCCCGCAACTCCCTGGAGTGGCTGCTCGGCACACCGGGCCTGGCTCCCTCCGGCGGCCGGCACGCACCCCCGGGGCACGTCCGGTTCGCGGGTGTCAGGTTCGGTTACGGAGCGGGACCGGCGGTGCTGCCGGCCCTGGACCTGGAACTCCAATCCGGGCAGGTCACGGCTCTGGTGGGTCCTTCCGGGGCGGGCAAGTCGACGGTGGCCGCGCTGCTGGCGCGGATGTGGGACCCGCAGGAAGGAGGGGTCAGCATCGACGGCGTCGACATCCGCGATCTCTCCTCCGATGAGCTGTACGCAAAGGTCGCGATCCTGCTGCAGGACGTGCAGCTGCTTCGGGCCAGCGTGCGCGACAACATCGCCCTGAGCCGGCCGGATGCCACCGGCGAACAGGTGCGGGCGGTGGCGGAGGCGGCCCAGATCCACGAACGCATCATGCAGCTGCCGCAGGGCTACGCCACCGTCGTCGACAACACCCGGCTCTCGGGTGGGGAACGTCAACGCATCGGGATCGCCCGGACGCTGCT
The DNA here is from genome assembly GCF_057238465.1 of Arachnia sp. Lineage (NCBI taxonomy): Bacteria > Bacillati > Actinomycetota > Actinomycetes > Propionibacteriales > Propionibacteriaceae > Arachnia > Arachnia sp. Next base: position 282,169 of record NZ_DBHHFZ010000004.1, on the reverse strand, counting down.
GGCCGACACCCCGATCGTGGTCCTGGACGAGGCCACCGCCGCGGCCGACCCGGACTCCGAATGGGCTATCCGCCAAGGATTGGACCGCCTGCTCACGGGACGCACCGTGCTCATGATCGCCCACCGGCTCCACACCGTACGGGACGCCGACCGGATCGTCGTGCTGCGCGAGGGTGCCATCGCCGAATCCGGAACCCATCAGGAACTGCTCGACCGGAACGGAACCTACGCCGAGTTGTGGCGCGCCGGCTCCGGACCTGAGGGGAGCCGGTGATGCTGCGACACCTGCACGCCATCACGAACAGGCGCGACTTCTGGACCTACCTGGTCCTGGCCGTCGCCTCCGCGACACTCCAGGCGGGCGCTGTCCTGGTGCTGTTCCCCCTGGGCAGGTCCCTGTTCGGCGACTCCCCGGCCAGCGGCGCCCCGTGGGTGGCGGCGCTGCTGGGGTTGATCGTCGCGGCCTGGGGTACGGACATGCTCGCCGCCCGGCGCGGGCTGCGTCTCGGGATCAGCGTGATGCGCACCATCCAGCAGCGCACACCCGGAGCGGTCCTGGCGTGGCCCGAGATGACCCCGCAGCGGGCCGCTTCGCTGCGCACCCTGATGGCCAGCGGAGCCACCGAGGCCACCTCCGGGGTGATCCTGCTGATAACCCCGGTGGTAACCGCCGTGGCTTTCACGCTGGCGCTGGGACTGGGGCTCCTGGTCGTCTCACCTCCCATCGGGGTGGTCACACTGGCCGGCGGGCTCCTGGCGCTGGTGGCGTTGCGGGCCGGCACCGCCCTGGAGTCGCGGGCCCAGCGCGCCTACACGGCGGCAACCGAGGAGCTCGACGACCGGCTCTTCGAATTCGCCTGGGCCCAGCCGTCGCTGCGCACGGCACGCAACCTGTCCCTGGGGAACCGGTTGGTCACCGAGGCCATCGGGAAAACCCGGGGCCGGGTGCTGAAACTCCTGCTGTGGCAGATCCCCGGCCAATTCCTGTTCAGCCTCGTGCTGCAGGCGGTGCTGCTCGGTTTCGGTTTCACGGCCTGGCTGGCCCTCGACTCCGGTGTGATCGACGCGATCACCGCGGCCACCCTGATCATCGTGCTGCTGCGGGTCCTGGAACAGGTCACCACGGTGGCGGGCACCGTCGCCGGAGTTGTCGCGATCAACCGCAGCCTCCAGGAGGTCCGGGCCATCGTCGAGACCACCCCGATCAACCCCTCGCCTCCCATGTCCGAGGCGCCGCACCTGCGGGCCCGAAACCTGAAACTGACCCATCCCGACGGCACCGTCGGACTCGCGGATGTGAACCTGGACCTGGCGCCGGGAACGGTCACCGTGGTTGTCGGCGGCTCAGGGTCGGGCAAAACCACCCTCATCAGAACCCTGGCGGGACTGAGTACCCCCGACACGGGCACCATCACACTGGGCGGCGGCGACAACCCGGCCGAGGCCACGACGAACCAGCTGCGGGGCAACACAGCCATGGTCTTCCAGGACACGGTCCTGGCCGACGCATCCCTGCGGGACAACCTGCTGGCCGTCAACCCGAACCTCACCCGGACGGATCTCGACCGCATCGCGGAAGCCGCCATGCTGACCCCCATCCTGAAACAGGCACCGGCGGGCTGGGACACCCCGGTGGGTGAACTGGGCGGCCAGCTTTCCGGCGGGGAACGCCAACGGGTGGGTATCGCCCGCGCCCTGGCGAAAGAGGCACCTCTGCTCTTGATCGACGAGGCCACCTCGGCCCTCGATACCCGCAACGAACACGCCATCGTGGACAGCATCAAACGGATCCGCCACAACCACACCACCGTGGTGGTGACCCACCGGCCCGCGATGCTGGAACTCGCCGATGTCGTCATCGTGATGCGTGAAGGACGCATCATCGAGCAAGGCACCCCGGCCGATCTGGCTGAGGCATCCGGGGAGTACGCACGACTCCTCCAGGAATGGCGAGCAGCCGCGCAGTGGAGTCTCCGGACAACACGGTGACGCAGCACTCAACGCGGGAAACGCCTCGTTTCGCGCCCGAAACCGGGTTGAGTGCTGCGCAACCGGGGAGACCCCGGTCTATTTCCTTTGGACCGTGAAGGTCTGCTCGAACTCGTCGGTTTCAGGGACCTGAACCGGGAACTCTTCCTTCTGGTAGATCTGGTGCTTGTCGCAGTTGACGGTGATGTGCTGCGAGCCGCGGCGGATTCCGACTGAGAACATCCCCGAGGTGTCGGTGACGATGGCCAGTTCCCTCGTGTCCCCCTTGATCTCGATGAGGCAGTCCGCTATCGGCGCGCCGTTCTCGTCGAGGACCGTGCCCTTCAGTTCGGCGCCGGTTATTTCCCCGCTGGGCTGGGGATCGCTGTTGCTGATGGGGCTGGGCTGCGCGGGCCCGTTGGAGGGGGTCGCGGGGACGGTGGTGGAGCAGCCGAGCAGGCAGAGCGCCGGCAGCAGCCCCATGATGATTTGCCTGGTTTTCATGTTCTCGCCTCGTTCCGGTTCTCGGGTCGATGGGAGATGTTCCGGTGGTCCCGGTCCGCTGGATCGTGCGCAGCGGGCCACCGTGTTCTCGACGCTAAGCGCCGACGAGGACGAAGTCAAGGAACTCCCGGGTGGGTCTGCGAGGGGCCGGGATGTGCGGGGCCTCGGGGCGGGGAGGAGGGGCCGGGAATGCCACGAACACCCGCTCGGGGGTCCTATGGTGTCGGCATGGACATTTCCCGGCTGCGTGACCGGCTGATCGAGATCGACTACACCACCGACTCCGTGCTGGAACGCATCGGGGAGGCCGGGCAGGCCGGGTTGCACCGCAACTGCACCCTGCCCGCCGACGTCACCCTGGCCGGGGCGGGCGACCCCCTCGCGACGCTGATCCGGATGTTCCTGCTGAGGCAGCAGGTGCCCTCCGGGGACGCGGAAAGCGCCTTCGGCGGGTGTTTCCCGGACGTGGTGGCTGAGGGAATCATCGCCGCGGATGGGGGATCCGTGCGGGCCGTGGTCGAGTTGCGGCCCTACGCCTCACCCGACGACGGCGCCTCCGGGTGGCTGGTCAGCGACCTCACCCCCGGGCTCGACGGGATCGTGGAACCGACCCGGCCCGACTACGTGCTGGGGGCCTCACCCGCGTCCCTGACCCTCGCGGAGATCACCATGCGAGGTCACGTCGGGCGGGCCCTCGACCTCGGCACGGGATGCGGGGTGCAGAGTTATCACCTGTCCCGCCACGCCGACCGGGTGGTCGCCACCGACCTCAACCCGCGTGCCCTGCGGCTCGCGCGCCTCGGTGCGGCGTTGAGCGGCGTGGAAGTCGACTTCCGGGAGGGGTCGTTGTACGAACCGGTGGCGGGGGAACGGTTCGACCTGATCGTCTCCAACCCGCCCTACGTGATGAGCCCACCCGGTGGTCAACGCCTCACCTACCGCGAATCCACCTTCACCGCCGACGGCCTGGTGGAGGCCGTCGTCCGTGACGCCCCCGCCCACCTGGCCCCGGGAGGCAGCCTCCAGCTGCTGACGAACTGGGCCGTCACCCAGGAGCCGTGGGAGGAGCGGCTCGCCTCGTGGGTGGACGGTTCCGGCTGTGACCTGTTCGCCATCGAACGCGAACGCCTCGACCGGTTCGCCTACATCGAGATGTGGCTGACCGACGCGGGTCTGACGGGACGTCCCGAATGGGAACCCACCTACCGCGAATGGCTGGCCTATTTCGACCACCTCGGCATCGACGAGGTCGGCATGGGCTGGATCCTGCTCACGAACGCGGGCCGCGAGAAACCCGAGATCCGGTGCGAGTCGTGGCCGCACGCCGTCGCCCAGCCGGTCGGGGAGGTGTTCGCCGCACACGCCGGGGCCGTTGATGCCGCCCGTCTCGATACCGCCGACCTGCTGTCGCTGACCCCGCGCCTGACCGGAGTGGTCGCGGAGACCACCGGTCAGCCCGGGGCCGCCGACCCCGAACACCTGGTGTTGCGGCAGCGCACCGGGCTGCTGCGCGGGATGCGTCTGAGCACCGTCACGGGCGCGGTGCTTGGGGCCCTCGACGGCGACCTGACGGTCGGGCAGACCATCGCCGCAGTCGCCCGGTTGCTGGAGGTCCCGGTGGAGGAGGTCGCGGCTGAGGCGGTCCCCGCCGTCCGGCAGGCTCTGGCGGAGCAGTACCTCGCCGCCCGCTGACCGGCACCCGGCAGATTCGCCGGGGAAACAGGAAATGTCACTGCCGTTGGCGAAACGCTTCCCAATCCGTTTTTCCGGCGAATCTGTCGGGGAGGGGTCGTTGCCCGAGGGGAGGGGGGTTGATTCGTGCGCGAAGAAAATAGGTGGAGAAGGAGCGGTGCTTCGCCGCGCGAGGTGAGGGCCGCGTTGCCATCGGAACGGATATCCCTCACCTTCGTTGATTGCCTGATGGCCAGATCGCGATATCCATGGCATGCTTTCCCGGTCCAATAGGAAAGGCAAACTTCACATGTCTCGTCTGTTCTTCCGTCGAGGGCTCGCCGTGGCCCTCGTCGCCGGCCTGGGATTCGCTTTCCAGACCACGGGTGCCCACGCCGCCACCGTCGATGTCGAGGTGGACGCCGTGACCTATCGCGTCGATCCGGACGCGCTCGGGCAAGGGGCGACGCTGGTCGGTTTCAACCGGGCCAGGATAGCCCGCAACCTCACCATCCCCGCCACCGTCAGCCACGGCGGCACCACCTACCCGGTAAAGCGCATCGGTGAGGAAGGGTTGCGTTCGGCCCGTCTGAAGGCCGTCACGTTACCCGAAGGGCTTGAGGAAATCGGGAAGGCCGCCTTCTACGGAAACTCCATTGACGATCTGGTGATCCCGGATTCGGTGACCGGTATCGGCGAACAGGCGTTCATGAACAATCACATGAAAACCGTTGTGCTGCCGAAGAAACTCACCGAGATCAAGGCTTCCACGTTCGTCAACAACAACCTCACCTCGGTCGACCTCCCGGCCGGGCTCACGACCATCGGGCCGGCGGCCTTCGCGTCGTGCCGCCTGACCTCGCTGGTGCTGCCCGAATCGGTCACCTCCGTCGGCGCTTCCGCGTTCGAGGCGAACGCCCTGACCGGTGTCACCATCCCCAAGGGGTTGACGTCGCTGGCCGCCGGGGTGTTCTCCAACAACAAACTCACATCCGTGGAGATCCCGGAGACCGTGACATCCCTGGGCAAGGAGGCGTTCGCGGGCAACAAGCTCACCTCGCTGAGGCTGCCGAAATCCATCACCACCATTCCGGAACGGGCCTTCCACAGCAACGAACTGGCGTCGGTGACCCTGCCGGAGGAACTCACCGAGATCCAGGAAGCCGCCTTCGAGTACAACAACCTCGTCTCGCTGACCATCCCGGCCAAGGTCACCACCATCGCGAAACGCGCCTTCGGCAGCAACGCCCTGACCTCGGTGAGGATGGAGGGTCCCGCGCCCACCATCCACGCGCCCGGCCGCTGGAGCCCCAACACCGGTTCCTTCGGTGATCCGCGCGACCTGAAGGTCAGCCACTACTGCCACCTCGCCGACGGCTACACCAGACCCACTTGGAGCGGATACACCCTCGCCGACGGGTGCATCGTCGTCACGGCCAAGGGCGACGGCGCGACGGAGCCCGCCAAACCGTCCTTCGACCTGAACGCCGACGATGACGGCGACGGTTTCAGCAACGCCGAGGAAGTGAAGGCGGGAACCGACCCGTTCGACCCGGCAAGCCACCCGACCCGGCCCACCCCGTCGCCGAGCACCGCTGAGAGCGCCTCGGTACCCGGGACGAAACCGGCCGACCCGGCCCCGACCGGCGTCACCAACCAAGTCATCAACCCGGTCCGCCCGGGTCTGCCGAGAACCGGCGCCACCAATATCTGAACTGAGGCGACCCGGACGAGCACATCCAGAGGTAACCCGCCGGTCCCTTCACCGGTGGGATCCGCGAAACTGTGCTCGGTTCCGGAACAGCAGAAAGCAAGGACATGAACAGGAAACAAGAAATCCCTCAGGGGGAGCGGGATGAGGACGTCAGGAATTTCCTGTTCCTGCATCACGATGTCGAAGGACCGTGCCGCGACTTCCGGAAACACGTGAGGAGTGGATCATGAGCGCCCTGGAATGCCTTCAGGACTGGTACCTGGCGCAGTGCGACGGGACGTGGGAACACGACCACGGAATCAGGGTGGAAACCCTCGACAATCCGGGATGGATGGTCGAGGTGGATCTGACGGGAACCGACCTGGAGAACGCCCCGTTCGAGGAATTCGTCGTGGAGCGCCTCGACGAGGACTGGGTTCACGCCCGCGTAGTGGAAACCGCCGACCCGGTGCGTCGTCGTTTCGAGGCGTTCTGCGGGCCCAGGAGCCTGACCGAGGCCCTGGAGATCTTCCTCGCATGGGCGGAGTCCCCGGAGGGATGATGAGCAGAACGCTACGTCGCCGCGACGCCCGGGGACTGGTGTGGATCTTGGTCGGCTGTGCAGTGGCGTGGCAGTTGTGGCGTTGGGTTCCCATGGTGCCGGAGCTCGTCCCGTGGTGGGACGCCGAGCCGGGGGAGCCCACTGGCCGGGATGCCGTGAACGGATGGGATCCGCGGGTGCTGTTCACCCCGCAGGCGCTGCTGCCGCTGGTTTTCTATGCGTTCGGGCTGGTGGTCACGCTGCTGCTGGTGCGACGTTTCCAGCACCGCCCGGGGTTCCGGTGGGCGACGGCGGGGTCGCTGCAGGTGCTGGCCCTGCTGGCGGGGTTCGCAACCAGCGGATGGCAGATGATGCTGGGGCTCGTGAACGTCACGGACAGCAACTGGTTCGGCGATCCGAACCAGTTCGGCCCGGACTGGGTGACGGCACCGCTGCTGAGCTGCCTGCTGACCGGCGGCTACGGGCGGTGGCTCGCCACCTCCCGGCGAAGGCGCAGGAGGGGGCTCACCGACCTGCAGATCTGGGCGGTGGTGCTGGTGCCTGCGGGGCTGGTGGTCGCGGCCGTGCTCTGCGCGGTGCCCTTCTCTGGCGGCATGACCCTGGCGCAGGTGATCCCCATGCTCGGGCTCTACTGCGTCGGCATGTGGCTCTTCCTGCACCTCATCCGCGGCCTGCCGGGGCTGCGCACCGGGAAACTGATGCTGATCAACTGCCTGATGCCGGCCCTGGCGGTGGTGCAACCCGCCCTCGCCCTGCTGCTGGGGAATGTGCCCGGCCTCGGCTGGTTTGCCAGGCTGCCCCTCTCGGTGTTCGGTGATGTCGCCCAGCTGCTGTCCGGGGTTGGTGTCAAGCTGAACCTGGGACACTACGGGTTGCTTCCCATCGCGGAGTCGCTGATGGTGCTCCTGATCTACCTGAACCGGTTGAGGGGCTCCGCTGCCGCCGTCAGGAGATGACTGCAGCGGAACCCGGTCACCGTGTGCCACTGATACTTCCGAGAAACCCGGTTGTGCAGCACTCAACACGGAAAACGCTCCGTTTCGCCCTGAAATCGGGGTTGAGTGCCGCGTAACCGGGGAACCCACAGGGACAGACCCCATGGGATGCGCATTGGCACCACCGGTTCATGGCCAAACAGATCGCCGTTCGGCTTCCGGAGAGCATGGTCGACTTCTTGGGCCGTGCCGTCTCCGAAGACATTGCGCCCAGCAGAGCAGCGTTGGTCAGTACCGCCTTGGAGCGGGAGAGGCGACGGCTGGCCGGGGAGCGGGATGCGCAGATCCTTCGTTCACTGGAAACCGCGGATGACCTGGACGATCTGGTTTCTTGGACCTTTGGCAATGTGAGTGTCGAGAACTGAGTCATGCGTGAGATCTGCCTGGCGCGACTGGACAAGACGCGTCTCGTCCTGGTCCTCACGTGCGAGGTCGCACGCGCAGCCATGACGAAGGTCACGGTTGCGCCGCTCACCAGCGCGGTGAAGGGACTGTCCAGTGAGGTTCCGCTGGGTCCCCGGAACGGGCTGGACCACGACTGTGTGGCATCGATCGACAACGTGATCACCAATCCGGCGAGTGCTCTGGGGTGTCCCGTGGGTTTCCTGACGCCGGATCAGGAGAAGCAACTGGCTCGCGCGATTGTCGTCGCGTTCGACCTCGATGTCCCGCTCGAGAGCTGAAGCCTTCCGACCGGGAATCGGTGAGGCAAAGTGGAACTGCAAAGTGTAAGTTCTGCACCCAGAGTTACACTTTAAGTGTGACTTGGGACGATGCGACTCTGGAAGCGGTGGTCCGGGAACTGCGGGAACGCAGGGGGGACTCCACCGGAATCGAGGTGAAATCGGCTGCGGGTGGGGCGCCGTCGCTGGGGGACACCCTCTGCGCGTTCTCGAACCTGCCCGACGGCGGCACGATCATTCTCGGCCTGGATGAGGCGAGGGGTTTCATTCCGGTGGGGCTGGGGGACATCGCTGGACTGGAAGGGGCGGTGGCCTCCATGGCCCGTACCTCCGTCACCCCGCCGGCCAGATGTGAGTTCCAGACCCTCACCTTCGAGGGCTACCCCGTGCTGGTGACGCACGTCGAGGGCCTGCCCCTGGCGCAGCGTCCCGCACGGCACGGTGGGATCGCCTACCTGAGACAATCCGATGGCGACTACGCAATGAGTGAGCAGGAGATCGCCCAGATCGAATTGCTGAAAACCCAGGCTCTCCACCCCACGAACCCGGACCGGACCCCGATCCCTGAAAGTTCTGCGACGGAACTCGACCCGGACCTGCTGACGAGGTTCCTGTCCGCGGTGCGGGCCGGGTCACGCCGCTACGCCACCCTCCCGGACGAGAAGATCCTCCACTACGTCGGTGTAACCACGCGCTCCGGGAAGCTGACCCTGGCCGGGTTGTATGCCTTGGGAAACGTGCCGCAGTCCTGGTCACCGAGCCTGGGAGTCACCGCCGCCGTGCAGCTCGCGGACCGGGGCGGTGGGTCACGGACCCGGGACCTGGTCCACTTCGTCGGTCCGATCCCCGACCTACTCGCCGACACCATGGAATGGGTGGAACGAAACACCCGTTCCACCATGGGATACGACGAACGAGGTCACGGCGTCGACCAGCCCGAACTGCCGATGCGCGCGGTCAGGGAGATAATCGCCAATGCCCTCGTTCATCGGAACCTGGACCCCATAACGGGTTCCAAGCGCGTCGAGATCCGTTTGATGACCGACCGGCTCGTGGTGACGAACCCGGGAGGTCTGTGGGGAGTCTCCGAGGGACAGCTTGGCCGGCCGGGCGCCAAGAGCGCGGTCAACCCGACGCTCTACGAGGTGTGCAAGAACGCCCGGCTGTATGACGGCAGCAGGGTGATCGAGGGTGAGGGTGGAGGAATCCGGGAGGCCATCGAGGTGCTCGCCGAGGCCGGGTTGCCTGCCCCGCGTTTCATCGACAGAGGTATATCCTTCACCGTTGTCATTCACCGTGACCTGCCCCGGCGACCGGGCCACGGTCCGGCGATGGCAACTGCGGAGGGCGGGAAAGAGGGAATCACCCGTCACGGTTCAGCAGTGCTCGCGGCCCTAACACAGCCCAGGACGATGACCGAGTTGAAGCGGGAGACCGGTTTGACCGAAGGGCAGCTCCGGTTCGCGTTGCGTCGTCTGCAAGGGTCGGGCCAGGTCGCGATGAGAGGGGCGCGGGGAATCCAGGCGACCCGCTACGAGCGCGCGACGAACTGAAGAACTGCACCGCGCATCCGCGACCTACACCCCCGGATCGGGTGAGGTGGTTGTTCCTGCGCAGTCGGGGCCGGGGAAACGATGCGGTGAACACACCAAGCGGCCCGCCCCTTTCTCCGGGGCGGGCCGCTTGGTCACGGGGTCACTTGGCAGCGTGGAGACGCTTGTTCAGAACCTCGAGGAGGTCGATCGCGGCCTCCGGGATGTTGGTGCCCGGCGGGTAGATCGCGTCCGCGCCGTTCTCGCGGAGCTCCTGGAAGTCCTGGCTCGGGATCACACCGCCGACCACGACCATGATGTCCTGCCGGCCCAGCTTGTCCAGCTCCTTGCGCAGCTCGGGCACCAGGGTGAGGTGACCGGCCGCCAGGGAGGAGGCGCCCACGACGTGCACGTCGGACTCGACGGCCTGCCGTGCGGCCTCCTCGGGGGTCTGGAACAGGGGGCCGACATCGACGTCCATGCCGAGATCGGCGTAGGCCGTGGCGATGACCTTCTGGCCGCGGTCGTGACCGTCCTGGCCCATCTTCGCGATCAGGATACGGGGACGACGTCCCTCCTCCTGCTCGAACTCCTCGACGAGCTTGCGGGCCTTCGCCACCGCCTTGGACGAACCGGATTCCTTGTTGTACACACCGGAAATGGTACGGATCTGCGCGGTGTAGCGCCCGTAGACCTTCTCCAGCGCGTCGGAGATCTCGCCGACGGAGGCCTTCGCGCGGGCCGCGTCGATCGCGACCTTCAGCAGGTTGCGGTCCGGGTCCGTCGGATCCGGGTTCCCTGCCGCCCAGGTGACGCGCTCCAGCATCTGCTGGGTGACCTCCTCGTCACGTTCGGCGCGCAGCCGCTCCAGCTTCGCGATCTGCTGCTCACGGACCGCGCGGTTGTCGACCTTCAGCACCTCCAGCTCGTCCTCGTGGTCGAGGGTGAACTTGTTGACGCCGATCACGGGCTGGCGGCCCGAGTCGATGCGGGCCTGGGTGCGGGCCGCGGCCTCCTCGATGCGCATCTTCGGGATGCCCTGCTCGATGGCCTTGGCCATGCCGCCGGCCTGCTCGACCTCCTGGATGCGTTCCCAGCCCTTGCGGGCCAGCTGGTCGGTGAGCTTCTCCACGTACGCCGAACCGGCCCACGGGTCCACCGTCTGGCAGGTCTTCGATTCCTGCTGGATGAACAGCTGGGTGTTGCGGGCGATGCGGGCGGAGAAGTCCGTCGGCAACGCGATGGCCTCGTCGAGGGCGTTGGTGTGCAGCGACTGCGTGTGTCCCTGCGTGGCGCCCATGGCCTCGATGCAGGTGCGCACCACGTTGTTGTAGACGTCCTGCGCGGTCAGCGACCAGCCGGAGGTCTGCGAGTGCGTGCGCAGGCTCATCGACTTCGGGTTCTTCGGGTTGAAGCCGCGCACCAGACGCGCCCACAGCATGCGGGCGGCGCGCATCTTCGCGACCTCCATGAAGAAGTTCATGCCGATCGCCCAGAAGAACGACAGCCGCGGCGCGAAGGCGTCGACCGTCAGGCCCACCGACTCACCGGCGCGGATGTACTCCACACCGTCGGCCAGGGTGTAGGCCATCTCGATGTCGGCGGTCGCGCCGGCCTCCTGCATGTGGTAGCCGGAGATGGAGATGGAGTTGAACCGCGGCATGTTCGCGCTGGTGAAGGCGAAGATGTCGGCGATGATCTTCATCGACGGCTGCGGCGGGTAGATGTAGGTGTTGCGGACCATGAACTCCTTCAGAATGTCGTTCTGAATGGTTCCGGCCAGCTGCTCGGGTTTGACACCCTGCTCCTCGGCGGCGACGACGTAGAGCGCCAGCACCGGGAGCACCGCGCCGTTCATGGTCATCGACACCGACATCTGGTCCAGCGGGATGCCATCGAACAGCTGCCGCATGTCCAGGATGGAGTCGACGGCCACGCCGGCCATGCCGACGTCACCGGCCACGCGCGGGTGGTCGGAGTCGTAGCCGCGGTGGGTGGCCAGGTCGAAGGCGATCGACAGGCCCTTCTGGCCGGCCGCGAGGTTGCGGCGGTAGAAGGCGTTCGACTCCTCGGCGGTGGAGAACCCGGCGTACTGGCGGATCGTCCACGGCTGGTTCACATACATCGTCGCGTAGGGGCCGCGCAGGTAGGGCGCGATGCCGGGGCGGGTGGTGAGGAAGTCCAGGCCATCCAGGTCACCGCTGCCGAACAGCGGCGGCACCAGGATGTGCTCCGGGGTCTGCCAGCCGGCGGAGTGACCGACCTGGTGGAAGTGGTCGTCGAACTGCTTCTTGGCGTCGGTGGGGATGCCGTCGCCGTTCAGGTCGACCGAGCCGAAACGGGGAATCGTGGTCATTGCTCAGGCCTCCAGCTTGTCCAGGGTGGAGGTCAACAGCTCCACCACATTCATTCCGTCGAAGACGTTGCCGTCGATCACGGCGCTCACCTCGGCCTCGTCGCCGCCGAGTTCCTTCAGCTGCCCGGCGAGCCGCACCTCCTGGGCGCCTGCCTCCTTCAGGGCCTTCGCGACGGCGAGACCGTGGGCGGCGTAGACCTTCGCGCTGGAGCACAGGACCGCGATGTCGGTGCCCGCCTCCTGCATGGCCTTGACGAACACCTCCGGGTTGGTGCCCTCCGCGATCACGGTGTTGATGCCACCCACGTGATACAGGTTCGAGGTGAAGCCCTCGCGACCACCGAAGTCGCGCCGGGTGCCGAGGCAGGCCAGCAGCACGGTCGGGGTCTTCTCGGCGGCCTTGGAACGGTCCCGGAGGTCCTCGAAGACCTGGCTGTCGCGCACGAACGGGATGCCGCCGAGCTTCGGGGCCTTCGGACGCGGAGCGCGCACGAGGGCCTTCTCGAGGTGGTTCGGGAACATCGAGACGCCCGTCAGCGGCAGCTTGCGGGTGGCGAGCAGCTTGGCGCGGGCATCGTTGATCTCCTTGAGCTGGGCGGCCACGGTGCCATCGGCGATGGCGGCCGCCATGCCCTTCTCGTCGAGCTGGCCGAACAGTTCCCAGGCCTTCTCGCAGAGCTGCTTGGTCATGGACTCGACGAACCATGCGCCGCCGGCCGGGTCGTTGACGCGGCCGATGTTCGACTCCTCGGCCAGCACCACCTGGGTGTTGCGGGCGATGCGGCGGGTCAGGACGTCGGGAAGACCAATCACGGTGTCGAGCGGCAACACGGTGATGAACTCGGCCTGGCCGACGGCCGCCGCGAAGGCCGAGATGGTGCCGCGCAGCACGTTGACGTAGGCGTCGTCGCGGGTGATCTCGCGCAGCGACGTGACGGCGTGCTGCACCGCGCCGCGTTTCTCCGGGCTCACCCCGAGCACCTCGCCGACCCGGTTCCACAGGGTGCGCAGCGCGCGCAGCCGGGAGATGGTGACGAACTGGTTGGTGTTCGCGGAGACCCGGAACAGGACGCTGTCGAAGGCCTCATCGGCGCTCAGCCCGAGATCGGTGAGGGCGCGCACGTATTCGATGCCCGTGGCCAGCGCGTAGGCCAGCTGGGCGACGTCACCGGCGCCCATGGAATCGTAACGGGAGGCGTCCACGACGATGGGACGCACACCCGGGAACGGCTTTGCAAGCTCCACGGCCCTCGCGATCACCGAGAGGTCGGGGGTGGTTCCGTTGAGGGCGGCGAAACCGATCGGGTCGACGCCGAGGCTGCCGCGGATGTTCTCCTTGCCGGAGGCGGCGAAGGCCGCGGCCAGGGCCTCGGCGGCCGCCAGCTCATCGGTGTTGGAGGAAACATGTGTGGGGGCAAGGTCGAACAGGACATCGCTCAGGACCTCTGCCAGTTTGTCGGCGGGTACCGCGTCGGGGTCCACACGTACCCAGACCGCGGATGTGCCGCGCTCCAGGTCGGTGTCGACGGCCTTGCGGGCCTCGGCCGGGTCGGGTTCCTCAATGAGCTGAGCACTGAACCAGCCCTCATCCATCTCTCCTGCGCGGACCGTGGTGCCGCGCGTGAATGGGGCCACTCCGGGGAAACCAAGCTCCTTGACGCCATCGTCAATGGTGTACAGCGGCTTGACCTCAAGCCCGTCGACGGTGTGGCTCGTCAGGCGCTTGTATGCCTGCTCAATGTTGAGTTCCTTGCCTTCCGGGCGCTTCCGGTTGAGTACCTTCAGCACCTCTTTTTCCCAGTCTGCGAGGCTGGGAGTGGCGAAGTCAGCGGCGAGACTGATCTCGGCCGCGCTCGTTGCTTCTGTGCTCATCGCTCTCCGTCCAAATTCTTCCGGCAAACCATTGCGGGGATATGGCTGCCTGGTTTCGAGACTGCTAGTCCTCGACATCCCAACCCTAGCCCAGCCCGGTTGAAGGACAGACTTCGGGGGCGGGTTCTTTTCGGGGAAAAGGTGCCTGCCGGGCCGGGAGCGGGCGTATTGGTCCTACCAACGACCGGCTAGGGGCCGGGTCCCGGAACGGAAGCCGTGCCCGGTTCGGGCGTCGGGTGCGAGACCTCCGGGACCGGCGGCGCGCCAACGGCCACCGGTTCCGGCGCCACCGGGAGTTTCTCGTCGATGCGCCGGCCACATCCCGAGCCGTGACCACCACCCTTCGGGCGGATGGGTGAGGATGGGCTCATGAGCACTTCTGAAACGCGCGCCTTCCCCCGCACCTCGACCGCGAGGGTGGCCACGGACCGCCCCGCCCGCTACGGCAAACAGCTGGCCAGCCACATGGGTCGCAAGATCACCACCGCCTGGGACGAGGACAGCGGGACCGGCTCCCTGGAGTTCAACCGCGAGGGCCCCACCACCGGGGTCGTCGAGCTCTCCTGCGACGGTGAGGTCCTGGTGCTGCGGCTGTCCGCGGCCGACGAGCACCTTGAACGGCTGGAGGAGGTCGCGGGCATTCACCTGGCCCGGTTCGGCGCCAAACAGGGCATGGTGGTCCGTTGGGAACGTGGGGACGGGACTCCGGGCACCACCCAGGGTCCCGTGACACCCGGGGAGCGCTGATCCGCCTGGCGTCGCACCGGGTTGACCCCCGCCGGGGTTCACCCGGGTTCAGGCCACGGCATCGCCCCAGCGTTCGATGCTCCAGCCATCCCGGCAGGAACCGTTGATCACGATCCACTGGGTGTTGCTCAGTGGCGGCGCCTTCTTCAGACCGAAACCGGGGTCCTGGGCCAGGGTCCACACCCGCAGCGCCGCCCCGTGGCTGATGATCGCCGCGCAGCTGTGGCCGGCTGATTCCACGCGGGAGATGGCCGAGGTGAAACGGGACATGAACTGCCGTGCCGTCTCGCCGCCCTCGAGGCAGGAGTCCATGTTCTCGGAGGACCAGGTTTGCAACTCCGCAATGTAGGCCCGCCAGTCGTGGTTGAGTTCCTCCACACCCGCCGAGATCTCCTGCACCCCGTCGAGGACCTGTACCTCGAGTCCCAGCGATTCGGCGAGGGGAGCGGCCGTCTGCTGTGCGCGTGTCAACGGGGATGCGTAGACTGCCTCGATCGGTTCGTCGGCGAGTTTCCCCGGCAGCGAGGCGGCCTGGGTCAGGCCGTGATTGGTCAATCGGTAGCCCGGGTAGGCGGTGTCCAATCGGTGATCGACGTTCGCCTGGGTTTCGCCGTGACGGATCAGGAGGAGTCGCATGACATGATCGTAGGCGGGAGGGGGCACCGCCCGGCGTGTCGTGCCCGAGTCGCCGACTCACCGGCCAAGAAAGTGGCAGCAGGGAGCGAAGGCCCTAGGGTGACGAGAGTGGATGCAGCCGATGTGATCTCCGACCTTTCCGAAGTTCTCTACACCAGCGACCAGATCGCGGCGCGCGTCGCCGAGCTCGCCGCCCGGATCGACGCCGACTACGAAGGTCGGGAGCTCCTGATCGTGGGGGTGCTCAACGGGGCGATCATGGTGGTCTCCGACCTGCAGCGCGCCATGAAGAGCCACGTCGAGATGGACTGGATGGCCGTCTCCTCCTACGGATCCGGAACCCAGTCCAGCGGCGTGGTGCGCATCCTGAAGGACCTCGGCGTCGACATCGAGGGACGTCACGTCCTGGTTGTCGAGGACATCATCGACACCGGCCTGACGCTGAGCTACCTGATCTCGAACCTGACCAGCCGCAGGCCCGCCAGCCTCGAGATCATGACGATGTTCCGCAAACCCGGGGCGGTCCGGATGGATGTGCCCGTCAAGTACGTCGGTTTCGACATTCCCAACGAGTTCGTCGTCGGCTACGGCCTCGACTACGCCGGTCGCTACCGCAACCTCCGTGATCTGGCCGTCCTGGCCCCCCAGGTCTACTCCTGAGATCCCTGAGGGTTCCGGGCCCGCGACGATCCGTGCGCGCCCGATGCGATGTTCTGTGCCTCTTGGTGAGCGCTGGTAGCCTTCCAGTGCTTACGTACATCTTCTTCTAGGGAACCCCGCCGTTGCAGAAAATCATGAAGAACCCGATGAGTTGGGTCACCTGGGTCGTCATCATCATCCTTCTCGGGACGCTGATCATGCAGCTGATCTCCGGCTTGGTCGGTTTCCGGGAAGTCCCGATGAACCAGATCATGAGCGTCCTGCAGAGTGAGGAGAAGCTCAAGGAGGTCGTCGTCATCGACGGCGACCAGGTGATCCAGATCACCACTGAGGCCGGTCAGCGCATCCAGTCCAGCTGGGTGGGGCGTCAGGTGGACGGCTTCGTGGAGATCCTCCAGCAGCGTTCCGCCGCCGGGACGCTCGATCACTGGATCACCCGTCACCCCACTCCCAACCTGCTCACCTCCCTGATCTACACGGGCCTGCCCTTCCTGCTGCTCGTCATCGGTTTCTTCGTGGTGATGCGGATGGTCAACGGCGGCGGTTCGGGCAGTCCGCTCAGCTTCGGCAAGTCGAAGGCGAAACTCGCCAGCAAGGACATGCCGAAGACCACCTTCGCCGACGTCGCGGGCGTCGACGAGGCCGTCGAGGAGCTGCAGGAGATCAAGGAGTTCCTCGCCGAACCCGCGAAGTTCCAGAAACTCGGCGCCAAGATCCCCAAGGGCGTGCTGCTCTACGGCCCGCCCGGGACCGGCAAGACCCTCCTGGCGCGCGCCGTCGCGGGGGAGGCCGGGGTGCCGTTCTTCTCCATCTCCGGCTCCGATTTCGTCGAGATGTTCGTCGGTGTCGGTGCCAGCCGGGTCCGTGACCTGTTCGAGCAGGCCAAGGAGGCCGCACCCGCCATCGTGTTCATCGACGAGATCGACGCCGTCGGCCGCCACCGCGGCGCCGGGATGGGCGGCGGCCACGACGAACGCGAACAGACCCTCAACCAGCTGCTGGTCGAGATGGACGGTTTCGACGTGCGCGGCGGCGTGATCCTGATCGCCGCGACGAACCGCCCCGACGTGCTCGACCCGGCGCTGTTGCGCCCGGGCCGTTTCGACCGGCAGATCTCCGTGGAGGCCCCGGACCTGATCGGTCGTTCCCACATCCTCCAGGTGCACGCCGTCGGCAAACCCCTCGCCAAGGACATCGACCTCGAATCCGTGGCCAGGCGCACCCCCGGTTTCTCCGGTGCCGACCTGGCCAACGTCCTCAACGAGGCCGCCCTCCTCGCGGCGCGCATGAACCTGAACGAGATCGGGCAGGCGCAGCTCGACGAGGCCATCGACCGGGTGATCGCGGGACCGCAGAAACGCACCCGCCTGATGAACGACCGCGAACGCCTCATCACCGCCTATCACGAGGGTGGGCACGCCCTCGTGGCGGCCGCGATGCCCGGCAACGATCCCGTCCAGAAGGTCACGATCCTGCCGCGCGGCCGCGCGCTCGGCTACACGATGGTGATGCCCGACGACGACAAGTACTCGCACACCCGCGGTGAGCTGCTGGACCAGATGGCCTACATGATGGGCGGCCGGGCCGCGGAGGAGATGATCTTCCACGACCCCACCACCGGCGCCCAGAACGACATCGAGAAGGCCACGAAGGTGGCGCGGGCCATGGTCACCCAGTACGGCATGAGCGAACGCGTCGGTGCCGTCCAGCTCGGCGGCGGCGACTCCGAACCGTTCATGGGGATGCGTGGGGCGCAACCGTCGAAGGACTTCTCGGAGGCCTCCGCGGCGATCATCGACGAGGAGGTGGCCAAGCTCATCAACGCCGCCCACCAGGAGGCCTACGACGTGCTGGTCGAGAACCGCGAGGTGCTCGACGAACTGGTCCGGCAGCTGTTCGCGAAGGAGACCCTCAACAAGGCCGAGGTCGCGGAGGTGTTCAAGGACCTCAAACGCCGCGACAAACGGCCTGCCTGGACCGGCTCCGAGCTGCGCATCCCCTCCACCATTCCGCCCGTCGAGGTGCCGATGTCCCCCAGCCCGTCCAGCCAGGAAACCCCACCCAGGCAGATCGCGTCCCGCCCGCTCCCGGACGGGGCCCCCGACCGCTGGGCGCCGCCCGCCCCCGAGGACCGGCGGTGAGTCACGTCGACCAGCCCCGGATCGAGGCGGCGGTCCGCGAGATCCTCCTCGCGGTTGGTGAGGACCCGGATCGCGACGGGCTGTCCGAAACCCCGGGTCGCGTGGCCCGCTCCTACCAGGAGTTGTTCTCCGGGCTGGCGCAGGATCCCGCCGAGTTGCTGTCGACCACCTTCGACATCGACCACGAGGAGCTCGTGCTCGTCCGCGACATCGAGCTGACGAGCTGCTGCGAGCACCACCTGCTGCCCTTCTTCGGGGTGGCACACGTCGGCTACATCCCCGGCGGGGGAAGGGTGACGGGACTGTCGAAACTGGCTCGGCTGGTCGACATCTACGCCCGCCGCCCGCAGGTGCAGGAACGCCTCACCACGCAGGTCGCCGACGCGCTCGTCACCCACCTGGGCGCGCAGGGCGTGATCGTCGTGATCGAGGCCGAACACACGTGCATGACGATGCGGGGGGTGCGCAAACCGGGCAGCAGAACCATCACCAGCGCCGTGCGAGGGCAGCTGCGCAACGCCGCCACCCGCGCCGAGGCCATGAGCCTGATCATGGCGAGGTGACCTCATGACCATCGTGATGGGCGTGCTCAACGTCACCCCCGATTCGTTCTCCGACGGCGGGCGGCACGACGACGCCGAGGCCGCCGTCGCCCACGGCAGGCTCCTGGCTTCCCAGGGCGCGGGGATCATCGATGTCGGTGGTGAATCCACCCGTCCCGGGGCCGCGCGGGTCCCCGAGGCGGAGGAGATGGCGCGTGTGCTCCCGGTGGTCGCGGCCCTGGCTGCTCACGGGATCACCTGCTCCGTGGACACCATGCGTGCCTCCGTCGCCCGGGCCGCGGTCGCGGCTGGAGCCCGGATCGTCAACGACGTCTCCGGTGGGCTCGCCGACCCCGGCATGCTGGATGCGGTCGCGGACCTCGGCGTCGACTACGTCGCCATGCACTGGCGCGGCCACTCCGATGTCATGCAGCAGCACACCGGCTACAGCGATGTCGTCGCCGACGTGGCCGCGGAGCTGGCCACCCGCCGCGACGCCGCCCTTGCTGCGGGCATCGCGGCCGAACGTATCATCCTCGACCCGGGGATCGGGTTCGCCAAGACCTCCGAACAGAACTGGCTGCTGCTGCGCGGCCTGGATGCCCTCCAGGCCATGGGGCATCGGTTGCTGGTCGGGGTCAGCCGCAAACGTTTCCTGGGTGAGCTGCTGGACGGCAGGCCCGCCACGGATCGCGACGCCGCCACCGCCGCCGTCACCACCTGGTGCGCCGCGCACGGGATCTGGGCGGTTCGCACCCACGAGGTGCCCGCGCAGCGCGACGCGGCACAGGTGGGGCGGCGGCTCGGAGCCCTGACGGTGGGCTGAGCGGCTCCTGCCGGAGCGGCGTTTCCGGGACCCGGTATTCTCGGCTCAATGCGACCCGTGAGGAGGTGAGGGAATGGATTCCATCAACATCACAGGCCTGACCGCGACCGGTTTCCACGGGGTGTTTCCCGAGGAACGGCTCAACGGCCAACGCTTCGTCGTCGATGTCGAGCTCGGGCTGCACGTGGAGACCCGATCCGACGAACTGTCGGACACGGTCGATTACGCCGGGATCGCCGACCTGATCCGCGCCGAGATCGAGGGCGAACCCTGCCGGCTCATCGAAACCCTCGCGGGGAGAATCGCCGACCGGTGTCTGTCCAATTCGCTGGTCCAGCAGGTTCGTGTGACGGTGCACAAACCGCAGGCCCCCGTCCCTCATGAATTGTCAGATCTGTCAGTCACCATCACCAGGAGCAGCCATGAGCAACGGTCCCTTTGACATCGATGTTGACACCTTGGGAAACATGCGTCCCATCTCCAAGGTGGTTTTCTCCTTCGGGTCCAATCAGGGGGACTCGCCCACCATCCTCGCCCAAGCCGTCGAGGTGCTCGCGGAAACCCCCGGCCTGATCATCGTGGACGTCTCCCCCGTCTACCAGACGCCCTTCCAAGGGGAAGGGCCGGAGCAGGACGACTACCTGAACCTCGTGGTGGTCGCGGAATCCACCCTCGAACCGATGACCCTGCTGGACCGGGCCTTCGCCATCGAGGAGAGTTTCGGCCGGGAACGCACGGTCCCCAACGGACCACGGACCCTGGACATCGACATCATCATGGTCGGCAAACGGGTCAGCGAGGAGGACATAGAACTGCCCCATCCGCGGGCCCACGAAAGGGCCTTCGTGCTGGTTCCGTGGTGCGACATCGACCCGATGGGAGAAATCGTGGGGGTCGGCCCCATCACGGAACTCGTCAAACAGGTTGACAGGACCGGCGTCATCAGGCGCGACGACATCGTCATAGCGAACCCCGGCCGACGTTGAACCGAAAGCCGGAACTGACCCCCACCACGGTGCGCCAGGTCGTGGTCGCGACCCTGGCGGGGGGCGCCGTCGGGTGGATGATCCTGAGCATCTTCGACCTTCTGAACGCCTTCCCGCCCGTGGCGCCGTGGAGCCTGTCGGTGCTCCTGGTGCTGTTGGGGGTCGCGGCCATCATCTACGCCCGCACCCTCCCGAAACGGCTGGAGCAGCGTCGCGTCCCCGCGCTGGAGGCGGTGCGGGCGATGGTGATGGCGAAGTCGCTGATCGCCACCGGGGCCCTGCTCGCAGGGGGACATGCGGTCTACGTGGGGCGCTGGGTGGCCTCAATGGCTGCTGAACTGCCCGCCACCCGGGTCTGGCACGGCCTGGTGGCCATAGCCGCCGCGGTGTTCTGCGCGTGGGGCGGCTGGGTGCTGGAACGCGCCTGCATGATCGACGGTGACGGCAATGACGCCGAATCCGGGGAGGATCAAGAGGCCTCCGAGGCCGCCTGAGGAAACAGCCGGACCCAGCGCATGTCCAATGTCCAAAACTTGGTTTTCGGCGTTTCGCTTCAAAAATGCCCGTTCGGCTGGTTTAATCTGTCGACATGTCAGGTCGTCACGTTGCGAAGTCATCTTCCGAGCGCTCCATCGCCATTGGCATCCTCTCCGTGGGGTCGCTGGTGGTCCTCGGATCGCTGTTTGTCGACAGCATCTGGGTTGTTCGCGTCGGTGCCGTCATAGCCCTGCTGATGGCGGTCGCCGCAGTCTCCGTGGCTTGGATGGAGTTGAAGCGCGAGCGAGCGGAACACCGCGAGGAGATCAAGCGCCAAGTGGCCATCCGTGTCGAGCAGGCCGAGCGGCATCACGCTGAATCCGTGGCGATGATTGATCGTTTCAACGAGCGCGCGCAGAACCTCAAGTCGATGATCGCCAAGCTGCGCCGCCAGCTGGGTGCCGCCAACTCGGAGCTCAGCACCATGCGCGGCAACTCCGCCTGGCTGCGTGGTGAGGTCGCCGAGAGGCAGTCCCGCATTGATGCCCTTGAGGCGAAGATCGCCGAGCTGGAGGAGCGTCTCATCGCGGAGGAAGAGGCCCGCCAGGAGATCGAGGAATCCAGCAACATCGTTGAGCTGCCCCGCTACGCCAAGGGTGAGGAAGCCATCGAGCTGTGGATCAGCGATGACGAACACCCCACCATGGTGGATCTCGGCAAGCTCAACATGGCCCACTACGATGAACCCCTCCTGCCCGTCCGCAAGGAGGCCTGACCGGCCCCGAAGGGGCAGGAACCCGACCGCTTCTGCACACGGATCCCCGACCGCGTGGCCCGGAAGGCCACCGGCCGGGGATCCGTTTTTTGTGCTCCGCGGGCTTCTTGCGCCGTGAAAAAGTCATCCGGAGTGAATGGCTTTGTCATCCGAACGGCCAATATTTCTGGTTGGCCGAAAGGCCGGCAAGCTCGTGTGGGAAGGACGTTCAGGCCCTAAAGATCAAGGTTTCATGCACGGTGAGTGGTATTCCCGGAGGGGGCATCGCATTGATCACGGTTCATAATCTGTTTCAAGGTACTTGAAAATGATGTATTGTTGCCTCTGTCCCGAGCAAGCAAAGAGCTTGTGCAAGTTTTAGATGAACAGGAGTTCCCATGGCTCGTGAGGTCCAGATCTTCCTCAAGGATGATATCGACGGTTCTGTCGCGGACCGCAATGTCACTTTCGCTCTCGATGGCGTCGAGTACGAAATCGACCTGAGCGAGGCCAACATCACCAAGCTGGTTCAGGCCCTCGAGCCCTGGACCGGCGCTGCCCGCCGTGTGCGCAAGAGTTCCAAGCGCAGCACCCAGCGGCGTTCCCACGAAGGGCCTTCCACCAACGACGTTCGCAACTGGGCTCGTGCGCAGGGCCACGAGGTCAGCGACCGTGGCCGCATCCCCAGCGCCATCATGGCTGCCTACGAGGCGGCCCACTGAAACTGAGCAATCGACCCTACCGGGGGAAACGGGCCGAGAAGACAACTGCCACATCAGTTGAGCGAACCCTGTAAGGGGGCGGGAGCACTTGCTCCCGCCCCTTGGGTGTTGTTTTGGGTCTTTCTTCAACGGCTCGCTTTGGGGAAGCCCGGGACGTAACGGAACCGTTGCCTTTGGGGTGACGGAATTTCCGGAAGACGCAGGAAGGCGTGGCGGCCGCGGGGTCGGGTTTGGGCTTTCGGTGGATTCGGGTGTACGGGGCGGATGTTTCCCCGGGGCCAGCGGGAAGCCGGCCGTTGCGTCGGGGCTTTCGGTGGTTCCCGCGATCCGCTCTGGGGAATCGGTGTCGTCCGTGGACTGGAGGGGCACACCTTCCGGGAGATCGGCGGGCCTGTTCGGATCCAGGGAATCGTTCCCGAGCCAGACGATGGTGTTGTCGCCGAATACCGAATCGAGTTTGTGCTCGCTCACCTAACCCGCGACGAGGCAGGCGTTGTTGATGGTCGTTGCGGCGGTTTGCGGCGGATCGGCCAAACCGGAAACGGCCGGGTCCGCGGGTTTCCTGATTTTTCCCATTCCGCAGCGGCGTGGCGCCTCCCGGGTTTGGCTGCGCATCCCCGGTGTTGCGGTCGTTCCCGGGAACCGAAACCAGTGCGGCACTTGACGAATGGCGCCTGGCCGGTGACGGGAAGGCCGGTTTCGTCGCGGTCCGGTGACCGGTGGCGCGGGGAATGGGGCCCGCCAACCGCGTCCCCTGCGTGCCCGATGACCACGCCGCTGGCTGGGTGTCTGCGGATCCTTGCGCGAGCCTCTAAGCTGGTATGAGCGGAGCCGGCGCAATGCCGTCGCGCACCGCAGGAGGAGATAAAGAATGTTCGAACGCTTCACTGATCGCGCCCGCCGGGTCATCGTGTTGGCGCAGGATGAGGCCAAGCTGTTAAACCACAACTACATCGGCACGGAGCACCTGCTTCTCGGTCTGATTCACGAGGGCGAGGGCGTGGCCGCCAAGGCGCTGGAACAAATGGGAATCTCCCTGCAGGCGGCCCGTGAGCAGGTGGTCGAGATCATGGGCCAGGGGCAGCAGGTGCCATCCGGGCACATCCCCTTCTCGCCGCGCGCCAAGCGCGTGCTGGAGCTTTCGCTGCGCGAGGCCCTGCAGATGAACCACAACTACATCGGCACCGAGCACATCCTGCTCGGGCTGGTGCGGGAGGGTGAGGGAGTGGCCGCCCAGGTGCTTCTGAAGCTCGGGGCCGATCTCGGCCGGGTGCGTTCCACCGTCATCCAGCTGCTGGCCGGCTACCAGGGCAAGGAGGCGTCCATGGCGGGCGCCCCGGAGGCCGGGCCGGAGAAGTCCAGTTCGCAGGTGCTCGACCAGTTCGGGCGCAACCTCACCCAGGCGGCACGCGAGAACCGGCTCGACCCGGTGATCGGCCGTGTCAGCGAGATCGAGCGCGTCATGACGGTGCTCAGCCGCCGCACCAAGAACAACCCGGTGCTGATCGGTGAACCGGGCGTCGGCAAGACCGCCGTCGTCGAGGGCCTCAGCCAGGCCATCGTCCGCGGCGACGTGCCCGAGACCCTGCGCGACAAGCAGATCTACACCCTGGACCTGGGTGCCCTGGTGGCTGGTTCGCGTTACCGCGGCGATTTCGAGGAACGCCTGAAGAAGGTGCTCAAGGAGATCAAGACCCGCGGCGACATCATGCTGTTCATCGACGAGATCCACACCCTCGTCGGTGCCGGTGCCGCGGAGGGGGCCATCGACGCCGCCAGCATCCTCAAACCCATGCTGGCCCGCGGTGAACTCCAGACCATCGGCGCCACCACCCTCGACGAGTACCGCAAACACATCGAGAAGGACGCCGCCCTGGAGCGCCGGTTCCAGCCGATCCAGGTGGCCGAGCCATCCGTCGCGCTGACCATCGACATCCTGAAGGGGCTGCGGGACCGCTACGAGGCCCACCACCGCATCACCATCACCGACGAGGCCCTCACGGCCGCGGCGACGATGGCGGACCGCTACGTCCAGGATCGGTTCCTGCCGGACAAGGCCATCGACCTGATCGACGAGGCCGGTGCGCGGCTGCGCATCCAGCGGATGACCGCGCCTCCGGACCTGCGCGAGTTCGACGAGCAGATCGCGAAGCTGAAGATGGAGAAGGACGCCGCCATCGATGCGCAGGACTTCGAGACCGCCGCCCGGCTGCGTGACGACGTCACCCGCATCCAGGCGCAGCGCGCGGAGAAGGAGGAGGCCTGGAAGCAGGGCGACTCCGACATTCCCGCGGTGGTGGGCGAGGAGGAGATCGCCGTCGTGCTGTCCAGCAGCACCGGAATTCCGGTGTTCAAGCTGACGGAGGAGGAGTCGGCGCGGCTGCTGCGCATGGAGCAGGAGATCGGGAAGCGTTACATCGGGCAGGAGGACGCCGTCAAGGCCCTCGCCCGTTCGATCCGCCGCACCCGTGCCGGTCTGAAGGACCCGAAGCGTCCCTCCGGTTCCTTCATCTTCGCCGGCCCCTCGGGCGTCGGGAAGACGGAACTCACCAAGGCGCTCACCGAGTTCCTGTTCGGCGACGAGGACGCGCTCATCACCCTCGACATGAGCGAATACTCCGAGAAGCACACCGCGTCCAGGATGTTCGGGTCCCCGCCCGGTTACGTCGGCTACGAGGAGGGCGGTCAGCTCACCGAGAAGGTGCGTCGCAAGCCGTTCTCGGTGGTGCTGTTCGACGAGATCGAGAAGGCCCACCCCGACATCTTCAACTCGCTGCTGCAGATCCTCGACGAGGGGCGTCTCACCGACGCCCAGGGTCGCGTGGTGGACTTCAAGAACACCGTCATCGTGATGACCACCAACCTCGGTTCCCGCGACATCAGCAAGGGTGTCAACCTCGGATTCTCGCGGGCCGGGGACGAGGCCTCCAGCTACGAGAAGATGAAGGCGAAGGTCTCCGACGAACTCAAGCAGCATTTCCGTCCTGAGTTCCTGAACCGTGTCGACGAGATCGTCGTGTTCCACCAGCTCACGCAGTCCAACATCGAACGGATCGTGGACCTGATGGTGGCGCAGATCGAATCCCGCTTGGCGGACCGGGACATGGGCATCGAACTGACCCCGGCCGCGAAGACCCTCATCGCCAAGCGCGGTTTCGACCCGGTGCTCGGGGCGCGCCCCCTGCGCCGCGCCCTGCAGCGTGACATCGAGGACGTGCTCGCCGAGAAGATCCTCTTCGGAGACCTGGCCGCAGGGCAGATCGTCCATGTGGACGTCGCCGAGGAGGGTGCGGAACTGCCGTTCAAGTTCACGGGAATCTCCAAGACCCCGCCGGCTCTCCCCGCGGAAACCGGTCCCGCCGAATGACCCGCTGAACCACGAGGGGCCCCGACCACAAGGTCGGGGCCCTTGTTGTCGCGCCGAGCTGGTTGAACCGGTCGCGACGAAACCTCTCCGTCCCGAAGTTGGTTGAGTCGGGCGGTGCTGAAGGAGCGGCCCGTGTCGAAACCATCGTTCGCATGTCCGGGGTCTCGTGGTCGGGTTCTGGTTACCGGGTTTCGGGTGGTTTCGATGTGGACTGCTCGCCCAGGGAGTCGCGGTCCGGCTCAACCGGCTTGGAAGAGTGGAAGTTGGTTGAGCCGACCTGCTCGCTCTGCGAGCTGGTCGTGTCGAAACCATGGTGACCGCTGCGTCCGGGGTGGGTGTCCGGCGGAATCTCTCAGACGGGGGTCTGGGGGCGGGTGTAGGCGGCTTCGGTGATGCGCAGCAGGGCGTCGCGGATCAGGCGGGCCCGCGCCGACCCGATCCCCTCGAGCTGCTGGAGTTCCGAGACGGAGACGCTGAACAGTTCCTGCAGCGAGAACCGGTTGATGAGTTTCGTCGTCATCCCCTCCGACAGGCGACCCACCGAGATCAGCAGACGCGTGCCGCGGGTGTGGATCGGGGTCTCCAGGTAGGGGGATTCGCCGAAGCCGATGCGTTCCGCGACGAGCTGGGAGCTCAGCAGTTCCTCAGCGGAGAAGTTGTGCAGCGGCTCCAGGGTGAAGAGGGCCGGGTCGGTGAGATTGTGGGCGTAGTCGGTTCTCAGCTGCTCGTCGAGACCGGTGAACTCACCCACCAGCTCCGCGTGCTGCAGCGCTATGAGACGGCCCTCGACACCGAGGGTGTCGATGTGGAACTGGGCCTCCGCGGACAGGCGCCGGGTCATCTCGAAGCGCTGGGCGACGAGCACCAGGTCGCGGATGGTGACCTGCTCGCCGACCTCCAGGGCGTTGAACTGGTGGAGGATGTCACCCAGGCGGTCGACGAAACGGGCGAGGGTGGCCAAGGTCTGGTTGGCGCGGCTGATCATCTGCCCGGAGGTCTCCACCACGTGCCGGTCCCCGTCCATGAACAGTGAGATCGTGGACATCGACGCCGACACCGTCACCACGGGAACCCCGGAGGCCTGCGCGGTGCGGTCGGCGGAGCGGTGCCGGGTGCCGGTCTCGGCGGTCGGCAGGTTACCCGCGGGGACGAGATGGACACCTGCTGCAATGATGCGGCTGAGGTCGTTGGACAGGATGATGGCGCCGTCGAGTTTTGCCAGTTCCCGCAGGGCCTGGGGGGTGAACTCGACGTCGAGCCGGAAACCGCCGGTGGAGACCTGCTGCACCTTCGCGTTGTTCCCCAGCACGACCAGCGCACCTGTGCGGCCGTGCAGGATACGGTCCAGCCCGGCGCGCAGCGGAGTGCCGGGCGCGAGGCGTCGTTGGTACTGGCGTAGCCGATCCCGCTTCATTTTCCTCCAGAGCCGTCGATCCCCGAGCAAGTTTACAAACCCGGTGAAACTCGGTCTTCTGAAGGCGCGACCGGGCAGGTATGGTTGAACACATGGAAACCAACTCGCAGGATCGCGAGTCGGCGGCTCATCTCCTCGAGCTCGCCGACGAGGCCCGTGCGGCGACCGTGCATGCCGCTGCCCTGCCGTGGTGGCGGCTCGCGCTGGTGGCTGGAAGCGCCGGGGTCTTCTGCGGTGGAATCATCGTCAATGCCTGGGTGGTTGTCATCATCGGGATCGCGATGATGACAACCGTAGCCGTGCTGCTCCACCGATGGGGGACCTCTCGCGGTCAACATCTCGTATCACCGTGGTTCTATGCCTTCCCGCTCCTGCTGGCGGGACCTTTCCCCTTCCTGCTGCGTGCCCTGCTGGATGATGTATCGGTTGACTGGTTCTGGATCGCGGTCGGCTACGGCATGACCGCTTCCGTGGTGTATTTCGTCGCTCTTCTGCTCGACGAGCGCTGGCGCAACCGGCGTCTCGCCGAGGGGCGGTTCGAGGAGTATGACATCTGGTGACCGGCTTCGATGAAACCATTCACTCTCCGAACCGGCTGCGGATCTGTGCGGCCCTCTCGGCGGCGCGGCAGGTGGAGTTCGCCACCCTGGAGCAGGGGCTCGGGGTGTCGAAGTCGCTGCTGAGCAAACAGCTCAAGGTGCTGATCGACGCCGGTTACGTGAAAGTGGAACGCAAACCCCAGTCCTTCGGTCGGCCTCGCACCTGGGTGGGGCTGACTTCCGCAGGTCGCAGGGCCTACCGGAATCACGTCGCCGCCCTGCGAAAAATCATTGAGGAGGACTGAAGCCAAAGCCGGCTCAACCGGCTTCGGCAGGATCTGCGCTCCTTCCCAAACCCGGACCCCTGCGCACGAAACGCAGGCTCCCACCGAGCACCGTGACGGACCTGCCCGGCCCTCCCCGGCCCTCCCCCCTGTACACGAAACGCAGGAGACGAACGGCTCAACGTCGTGTGATGACGTTGAACCGTCGAACCTCCGCGAGTCGTGCACGGGGAAGGGCGAGTCGTGCACGGGGAAGGGCGAGTCGTGCACGGGGAAGGGCGAGTCGTGCACAGGGAAGGGCGAGGCGTGCACTGGGAAGGGCGACTCGTGTGCGGCAGGGGCGGCTCGTGTACGGGAGAGGAGGGGGAGCAAGGGAGGGATGTGGGCGATGTTGCTGGGGGCTTGCCTCTTGTTGTTCGACCGTCTGAGCGGTGTCACGTAAAACGGTTTTGTCGGTGGTCGTCCGTAGACTCCCCGGCATGGCGAAACAGGATTCCTTCCAGTGCACCGAGTGTGGCTGGACCGCGGCCCGCTGGGTGGGGCGCTGTGGCGAGTGCCAGGCGTGGGGCAGCGTCGTGGAGCGGGGTGCCCCGAAGCTGACGAAGGTGGCCGCGGCGGCCCCGTCGCGCTCGGCGCAGCGCATCTCGCAGGTTCCCACCGACGACGCCCGCCGCAAACGCACCGGCATCGAGGAACTGGACCGGGTGCTGGGCGACGGACT
Source organism: Arachnia sp. (assembly GCF_057238465.1). Classification (NCBI taxonomy): domain Bacteria; kingdom Bacillati; phylum Actinomycetota; class Actinomycetes; order Propionibacteriales; family Propionibacteriaceae; genus Arachnia; species Arachnia sp. The sequence continues at coordinate 253,517 of NZ_DBHHFZ010000004.1, read as the reverse complement.
GGTGCCGGGGGCGGTCGTGCTGCTGGCGGGTGAACCGGGGGTGGGCAAGTCCACCCTCCTGATCGATGTGGCCGCCAAGTGGGCGGGCACGGGGGAAACCACCCTGTACATCTCCGGGGAGGAGTCGGCATCGCAGGTGAAGCTGCGTGCCTCCCGCACCGGGGCCGTCCATGACGATCTCTTCCTGGCCAGCGAGAACGACCTCGCCACCGTTCTGGGGCACGTCGAGGAGGTCTCGCCGTCGCTGCTGATCGTGGATTCGGTGCAGACCATCTCCGCCACCGGGGCCGACGGCACCCCGGGCGGGCCCGCGCAGGTGCGGGAGGTGACGGCCGCTCTGGCGCGGGTGGCGAAGAACCGCAACATGGCGGTGCTGATCGTCGGCCACGTCACCAAGGACGGTTCCATCGCCGGGCCGCGCACCATGGAACACCTCGTCGATGTGGTGCTCAGCTTCGAGGGGGACCGCCACTCCGGGTTCCGCATGGTGCGGGCCACCAAGAACCGGTTCGGCCCGGCGGACGAGGTGGGTTGTTTCGAGATGAGCGAGACCGGCATCGTCGAGGTGCCGGATCCCTCGGGCCTGTTCACCACCGTCCGCTCCACTCCCGTGCCCGGCACCTGCGTGACGGTGACCCTCCAGGGACGCCGACCGCTGCTGGCGGAGGTGCAGGCGCTGGTGGCCCCCACCCCGGGAAACTCCCCGAAACGCGCCACCCACGGCCTCGACTCATCCCGCATCGCCATGGTCCTGGCCGTGCTGGAGCGCAAGGCCCGGCTACCGCTCAGCCAGTCGGACGTCTACACCTCCACCGTGGGCGGGGCGAAGGTGACGGACCCTTCGGTGGATCTGGCGGTGGCGGTGGCGGTGGCCTCGGCCGCATTGGACCGGCAGCACCCGCAACGTCTCCTGGCGCTGGGGGAGGTTGGCCTGGCGGGAGACCTGCGTCGCGTCCCCGGTACCGAACGCCGTCTGGCGGAGGCCGCCCGGCTCGGTTTCGAACTGGCGCTGGTGCCCCGCGGGTCGCGGGATGTCACCGTGAAGGTGCCCCGCCTGGCGGGTTTGAAGGTGGTGGAGGTGGACACCCTCGCTGATGCCCTGGGCATCCTGGACCTGCGCCGTCCCGTCAGTGCTCCCCCTCGCGATGAAGAAACAACCTGATCCGAAACCCTGTGAAGCTGGTTGAGCCGGCATATGAGCAACCCTTCCCCGAAGCTGGTTGAGCCAGCTCGTGAGCGAAGCGAACGGCTGTGTCGAAACCATCCGGCGGCCAAAAGCAGACCCGGCCACGACACCCCGGCCACGCGCACCATGGTTTCGGCTCAACCGGCCGGCATCCCGCAGGCCGGTTCGACCGGTCTCGGTCAGATGACCACGGTGCCTTTCGACGGTGACTCGAAGGTCACCTGGGTGATTCCCGGGTGCCCGTTGGGGGCGATCAGGTCCAGGTGAATCCCGTCGAGCGAGTCGTTGACGAGGACCCCGAGCCACTCGGAGAGACGGTTGGCGGAGCCGGAGATCTGGATCCCGCTCAGGCGCAGGTCGGAGGTCAGGAAGGATGGGCGCAGCTGCTTGTTTGAAACCCACTGCAGGAAGAACGGCAGCTGGGGATCGGCCATCAAACCCTTGATCCCGAGCTGGCGCCATTCGAGGTGACGTCCGTCGGGGAACTGGCGGGAACCGGGCACCGCGGAACGTTCCAGACGTTCCTCGAAGGGTGCGATGTCGTCTACGCTGACGGCCCAGCCCAGCCAGCCGCCGCCCATCTCGGAGCGTGCCCGCACCGCCTGCCCGAAGGGGGCCTTCGCTGCGGCGGGATGGTCGAGGACCTCCACCACTTCCAGGTAGCGGGAATCCGCGAGGGGGATGATGTAATTCCGGGTTCCGAACCTGGGATGGAAACCGCCTTCCTTGAAATCGGCCCCCAGTCGCCCGGCCAGATGCGCGACATCGGCTTTGATGCCTCGCGGTCCGCTGGCGAAGATTACGTGATCGACGTGCATGTCTTCATTCTGCCTTTTGCGATGTGCCATGTCCCAACCGGGTTGGGTGATGCGCCCCGGTGTCGCGGTGCAGCGGGTGAAAGCCCGAGTATTTCCAGGATTCTGATGGAAGGCCGCGGCGTGTGCGGTGGACGGCGCTAGGGTTGGGGCCGTGTCCGACCCGGCGATATTGCTCTCAACCACCTCGGTCTACCCCGATTCCACGGCCAGCGCGTTCGACTTCGCTGCCGAGGTGGGTTTCGACGGGGTGGAGCTGATGGCCGGGGTGGACCAGGTCAGCCTGGACGAGGAGGCCATCGCGGAACTCAGCGACCGGTACCGGGTGCCGGTGCGTTCCCTGCACGCGCCGACGCTGCTGATCACCCAGCGGGCCTGGGGCAGCGACCCGTGGGGGAAGCTGCGGCGTTCCGCCGAGGCGGCCAAACGGCTCGGCGCCGACATCGTCGTGGTGCATCCCCCGTTCCGTTGGCAACGTGACTACGGTGAGGGGTTCACCCAGGGCATCCGGGAACTGAACCGCACCTCGGGGGTGACCTTCGCCGTCGAGAACATGTACCCGTGGCGCACCCCCGCGGGTTCGTTCGCGGCCTACCTGCCCGGCTGGGACCCCACGGAGCTCGACTACGACCACCTCACCCTCGACCTCAGTCACGCCTCCACCGCCCAGCAGCGTTCCCTCGACCTGGTGGAACGTTGGGGCGACCGGCTGGCCCACGTTCACCTGACCGACGGGAAGGGGTCGTTCAAGGACGACCACCTGCTTCCCGGGGAGGGGGACCAGGAGGCCTGGGCGGTGGTGCGTGAGCTGGGGCGTCGCGGTTTCGAGGGGCACATCGTGCTGGAGGTCTCCACCCGGCGGGCCAGGACAGGGGGAGAGCGGGCCGAGCTGCTGCGCTCGGCTCTGGAGAACACCCGGGAGAACCTGGGGCTGGGGGTGGGCAGAGCGGTTAGGAGAGGCTGATGCGACGTTCAGGAGACTGGGTGCGCTGGCTCGTTCTCGGGTCGTGGGTGGCGCGCCGCGCGGCCAGGGATCCGGGGGTCTGGGAACTGGCCAGCAACTATGTGGCCGGGCAGGAGGTCGGCGACGCCATCGAGGTGGCGTCGCGGCTGCGCCGGCAGGGTTTGAGGCTGGGTTTCTCCTATCTGTCGGCGGACCACGACTTCGATGACACCCGGACGGTGATGGATGAACTCCTGGAACGCCTGCAAGACGCGTCGGCCGGTTCCGAGGTGGCGGTGAAACCGTCCTCGCTCGGGTTGAAGGAATCGGCCAGGCGGGCCGGTGAGGCCTTGGAGGAGCTGTGCGCGATGGCCGAGCAGCGCGGCGCGCACGTGACCCTGGAGATGCAGTGGCCCGCCGACTACGACGACGTGATGGATCTCTACCGAAAGGTCCGTGAGGACCATCCGATGCTCGGGATCACCCTGCCCGCGAACCTCCTGCGGGTGGAGACGGAGTGCAGACGACTCGGCGCCGAGGGAGCCCGGGTGCGGCTGTGCGTCGGTTCCTACCCGGCGGGACGGGCCGTCTGCCACGTCTCCGAACACGACAAGGCGTTGGCCCTGGTGCGCTGCCTGCGGATCCTGATGGAGTCGCGGGCCTACCCGATGCTCGCCACCCACGACCCGCGCATCATCGAACTGGCCCAGGAACTGGCGCTGCGCAACGGACGCGGACCCGAGAGTTTCGAGTACCAGATGTTCCACGGGGTGCGGCCCCTGGAGCAGCGACGGCTGGCTGACATCGGGCTGCGGTGCCGCACCTACATCCCGTTCGGCCCCGGCTGGTACGGCTATCTCGCCACCCGCATGGCCGCCCGCCCGCGCATCCTGTTCAGCTACGCCCGCGCTCTGCTGGACAAACGCTGACGACCAGGGCTTCTCCGACGCCGAGCGGCCCGATCAGTTTCGTCGTCGCTGCCGGCCCATCCGGTTTCCGCAACCTCCTAGACTGACCCGGTGATGAATCCTGGGCCGGAGGCGAGGCGGCGGCTGCGCGTCGAGATGCTGGTGGTGTTGGGGATCTCGCTGGGGCAGTCGGCGGTCTACGCGCTGCTGTCGCTGATCAACAAGCTCACCCAGGAGGTGGCGCTCAACCGGCAGACCACCTCCATCAACGCATCGAAAACCCCGGACCGGCCTTGGCTGGACCTGGCCTACCAGGTGGCGAACCTGGTGTTCCCGCTGGTTCCGGTGGCCCTGGTGCTGTACCTGCTGTGGGTGTATCAGCGACCCCACGGCGGTCCGCTGCGCTCCATGGGTTTCGACCTGCGGCGGCCCGGTTTCGATCTCGGCGTCGGATCGGCTGTGTTCGTCGGTATCGGGATCGGTGGTCTGGTGCTTTACTACGCCTCCCGGGAGTTGGGGTACAACACCTCCGTCTCGCCCGCGAACCTGACGGCCGCCTGGTGGACCGTGCCGATGCTGCTGCTGCTCGCCGTCAAGAACGCCGTCCTGGAGGAGGTGGTGATGGTGGGCTACCTGTTCACCCGCTGGCGCCAGTCCGGGGGTGGGGTCGTCGCGGTGCTCGTCGGCAGCGCCCTGATCCGCGGTGCATACCACCTCTATCAGGGCTTCGGGGGGTTCATCGGAAACGTCGTCATGGGCCTGCTGTTCGGCTGGCTCTACCTCAGGACCAGGAGGGTGATGCCGCTGGTGGTGGTGCACTCCCTCCTCGACATCTTCGCCTTCGTCGGCTACGCCCTCCTCAAACCCCACATTCCTTGGTTGTGAGGGCCCCTACGGCAGGGTGCTCCGCGCGACCGGTACCGGTTGTTCTTCTAGGATTGCCCCATGCGAGTTGGAGTTTTTGGAGCCACCGGTCAGGTCGGCGGCGTGATGCGCAAACTGCTGGCGGAGCGGAACTACCCCGTCGACGAGATCCGCTACTTCGCCTCCGAACGTTCCGCGGGCAAGGTCCTGCCCTGGGGTGATCGTGAGGTCGTGGTGGAGGACATCGCCAAGGCCGACTTCCACGGCATCGACGTGGCCCTGTTCTCCGCCGGCGGTGGCACCTCGAAGCAGTGGGCCCCGGAGGTCGCCCGGGCCGGCGCCACCGTCATCGACAACTCCTCGGCCTGGCGCATGGATCCGCGCGTGCCGTTGATCGTCTCCCAGGTCAACCCGGAGGACGTCGACAAGGCGGAACTGGGCATCATCGCCAACCCCAACTGCACCACCATGGCTGCCATGCCCGTGATGAAACCCCTCCATGACGCGGCGGGCCTCGAGGCCATGCAGATCACCACCTTCCAGGCCGTCTCCGGGTCCGGGATATCCGGGGTGAGCACCCTCGCGGAACAGATCCGGCAGATCGACGACCCGAAGGCGCTGGCCCACGACGGTTCCGTCCTCGCGCCCTCCGACCTCGGTCCCTATGTCAAACCCATCGCCTTCAACGCCCTGCCCCAGGCGGGTTCCTTCGTCGACGACGGCGAGGGCGAGACCGACGAGGAGAAAAAGCTGCGCAACGAGTCACGCAAGATCCTTCACATCCCCGGGCTGCTGGTGGCGGGCACCTGCGTGCGCGTGCCCGTCTTCACGGGACACTCTCTCAGCATCCACGCCCGGTTCTCCCGACCCATCACCCCCGACGAGGCCCGTTCCCTGCTGACCGGTGCCCCCGGCGTCGAGCTGTCCGAGATCCCCACCCCCTTGGAGGCCGCGGGCAAGGATCCCAGCTACGTGGGTCGCATCCGGCGGGACCAGAGCGTCGAGGACGGGGCCGGTCTGGTGGTGTTCGTCAGCAACGACAACCTCCGCAAGGGAGCCGCGCTCAACGCCATCCAGGTCGCGGAGCTGCTGGTCCGATGATCGCCGTCATCGGGGCAGGGGCCATGGGGGAGGCGCTCATGGCGGGCTGGATCGCCGCGGGCACCTCACCCGACGAGATCGTCGCCGTCGACCAGGACACCGACCTCCTGGCGAGGCTGCGGGAACGCCGCGGGGTGCGTTCCGTCGAGGTGTCCGCGGTGAGTGTGGCCGAGGTGGTCGTGGTGGCCGTCAAACCCCACCACGTCGCCGCCGCCCTCACCGACATCGCACCCCACCTGGGGCCGAACGCCGTGGTCGTTTCCGTGGCCGCCGGTGTGACCCTGGCTCGGCTGGCCGAGGTGCTGCCCGAGGGGCAGCCGGTGATCCGGGTCATGCCCAACACCCCCGCCCTGGTCGGCAGGGGGGTCGCGGGCCTCGCGTCCGGGCCCACCGTCACCTCGGAGCAGACCGCCAGGGTGGTGGCGATGATGGAGGCCGTCGGCATCTGTGTGGAACTGCCGGAGAGCCAGTTCGATGCGCTCACCGCGATCTCCGGTTCCGGGCCGGCCTACCTGTTCCTGATCGCGGAGGCGATGATCGAGGCCGGGGTCCACCAGGGTCTCGGGCGGGAGGTCGCGACGAGGCTGGTGAACGGCACCTTCGCCGGGGCCGCGGCCATGCTGGAAGGGGTGGATGCCTCGGCCACCGAGCTGCGGGAACGGGTCACATCCCCGGCCGGCACCACGGCCGCAGCCCTCCGGGTCCTCGACGAGAGGGCCGTGCGGGCCGCCTTCCTCGCCGCGGTCGAGGCCTGCGCCCGTCGCAGCTCGGAACTCTGAGCGAACCGGGATCAGCCCCGGCTGGTGGTCCGCGGCACCAGCGCGGGAAGCCTCAGGGCCAGGAACCCGAACTGTTTCGATGCCTGGAACAAGCGCCGCCACGACCGCAGGACGACCGGGAAGATCGACGGGGGGTTGAGCAGCCCCGTGACTTCCTGCCCGCGGTTCGCGTCTCGCCGGGTGTGAACAACGGTTGGCGTCCCGGCGGCGTCGCACGTTACGATAGGGAACCTGCCGGGATCGCCCCGGCATTTCCCTGTACCCCGCTTCCGGGGCGGTTACTGAAAGGCGAACAGTGGGCTCTGTCATCAAGAAGCGCCGCAAGCGCATGGCCAAGAAGAAGCACCGCAAGCTGCTGAAGCGCACACGCATTCAGCGCCGCCGCGCCGGCAAGTGAGCTGATCCCCGCCCGCCCGAGGCGGTGCGGGCCAACCCTGCAGGAGTCTGTGCGTGATCCACACCGAGGAGACGGAGCCGACCGGGACGCCCATGGGCGCGGTCACGTTTGTCGGCTTCGGACCCGGGGACCCCGGGCTCATCACATGGGCAGGCGGTCGCGAGGTTGCAGGGGCCGATCTTCTCGTGGTCGATTCCCCGGGCATGGTGGAGGAGCTCGCCTCGGTTGGTATCGAACCCCTGGGTGAGGTCGTCCAGGTCGAGGCCGATGAGGTGGCCCAGTTGGTGGCTGCCGTCACCGACGGACGCTCCGTCGTGAGGCTCGTCGAGGGGGATTTCTTCACCGAGGCCGGGCATGTGGACGTTCTGCGGCGGCTCCTGGAGGGCAAACGAATCCGCACCCACCTGATTCCCGGGATCACGACCTGGAACGCGGCCCTGACTTACGGGGCCGTTGCACCCACCTCGGTGATGGGTTTCTGCGACACCTCCATCGAGCTGCCCGGCAAGGACGGCTGGCCCAAACGCGGCACCGTGGTGATCCGCGCCACCGACGAGTCGATTTCCCAGGTGGTCGCCGAGGCCCGATCCGTCTACGGGGAGGCCGCCGAGGTGCTGGAATTGACCGGGCTCGGTGGCACCTCCCAGAAAACCCGCCTGACCACGTGGGGTGCTCTCGGATCCGAACCCTGCGGTGGGCCGCGGTTCCTGCTCTTTGGCCCCGGCATCGGTGACGTCGCGCGTGGCCGCGTCGACTGGTTCGAATCCAAACCGCTGTTCGACTGGAGCGTTCTCGTGCCGCGCACCAAGGACGAGGTCACGGAGCTGACCGACCATCTGGCCCGTTTCGGGGCCTCCACCGAGGTGGTGGCGACGATGTCCATCGAACCGCCCCGCACGGAGCAGGCCATGGAGAAGGCGGTTCGCGGCATCGTCGACGGGCGTTTCCTGTGGGTGGTTTTCACCTCCCAGCACGCGGTGCGGGCCATCGTCGAGAGGCTTGCGGAGTACGGCCTGGATTCGCGTGCCCTCTCCGGCATCCACCTGGCGGCGGTTGGCCGCGGCACGGTGGATGCCCTCGGCCGGGTCGGTCTCACCCCCGACCTGACACCGTTGGAGGGCGACACCGCCCGCGACCTGGCGTTGGAGTTCCCCGCCTACGACGACCTGATCGACCCCATGGCGCGGGTGCTCGTACCGACCGCCGACGTGTCGGTGACGGATCTGGTGCAGGGGCTGACGAACCTAGGCTGGGAGGTCGAGGAGGTCACCGCCTACCGCACGGTGCGGGCCGCCCCGCCGCCCGCCGAGGTCAGGGACCGCATCAAAACCGGGTTGTTCGACGCGGTGGTGTTCACCTCGTCGTCGGCGGTGCGCAACATGATCGGCATCGCGGGCAAACCCCACACGACCTCCATCATCGCGGCCATCGGGCAGGCAACCGCCTCCACCTGCGAGATGCACGGCCTCAGGGTGGATGTGGTGGCGGATTCCCCGAGCTTCGAATCGGTGGCCGTCGGCCTGGCGCGCTTCGCGGACGAACGCCGCGCCGACCGGCTGGCGCAGGGACTGCCGGACACGAAACCCTCCCAGCGGCGACGCCGACGCCGCAGGGACCCCAACCGGGGGTCTTGATGCAGCAGCGGCCGACGGTGGTTCACCTGATGCGGCACGGGCAGGTCCACAACCCCGAAGGGGTGCTGTACGGGAGACTGCCCGGTTTCGGGCTCTCTGAACTCGGCCACGAGATGGCCGCCCGGCTCGCCGGGTACTGGGACGGTGTCCCACTGACGCACCTGCGCTGTTCGCCGCTGCAACGGGCCAGGGAAACCCTCGCGCCCACCGCCGAACTGTTCCCGCAGCTCGAGGTGGTCATCGACGAGCGCGTCATCGAGGCCGCCAACGCCTTCGAGGGCAAGGTTTTCGGCGCCGACAACAAGGCCCTGCGCGATGTGCGCATGATCAGGCACGTGCTGAATCCGCTGCGCCCCAGCTGGGGTGAACCCTACCGGGAGATCGTGGCGCGGATGCGGGCCGCGCTGGCCGACGCCGCTGCCGCGGCCGGGCCGGGCGGGCAGGCGCTGGTGGTCAGCCATCAGCTGCCCATCGAGATGGCCCGCCGCGCCGCCGAGGGCAGGCCGCTGGCGCACGATCCGCGCCGCCGCCGCTGCACCTTGGTCTCCGTGACCTCCTTCACTTTCCGTGACGGTTTCGTCACCGCCGTCGACTACGCGGAACCCGCACGAGACCTGCTGCCCGCCAAACGGGGGCGGCGGTTCCGGGTCGGGACCTGAGCATGTGGCCCGCACACGGGGCCTCTTGCCAGTTCCAGAGGGCGGGAGGGCACAATGGTGGTTTGTTTCCCCAATACCCGGAAGGAGCTGATGTGAGGGAATCCCGCACCACGCATCCCGCCGGGCGCGGGGGGAAGTGACCTGCGTTGTCCGACACATCCGCGTGGCTGATCAACCTGTTCGAGGAGCAGGGGCCGACGATGCACCGGCTGGCCGTGATGCTCGGCGCCGAGTCCGAGTCGGGTCATGTTCTGCGCACCTCCCTGCTCGGGTTGGCAAAACGTTCCAACCGGATCGTCGATCCGTCGGCCCGGGTGGAGTACCTGGCGGAACAGGTGGTGCACCAGGCCCGTTCCGTGCGGGGCCCGGGTGGGTCGTTGGAGCTGCTGGAGGTCGCCGATCCGCGGCAGGAGGAGATCCGGCGCGCCATTGTCGCCCTGCCCGTCCGGCTGGCCGAGATCCTGCTGGTCTCCCACTACCTCTCCGTTTTCGGGCCGGAACTGGCCGGGATCATGCGGATGACGGTGCGGGGCTGCAACCAGCGGCTGGAGGAGGCCCTCGATGCGCTGCGCCGGGCCGTCGGTGAACCTGAACCGGTCAGCCTGCCCGGGGTGATCGAGTCGCTGTCGCAGGAGTTGACGGCTGCGCTGCGTTCCGCCGCGCGACTGGTCCAGGCACCCGGAACCGAAACCCTGGAGGAGGAGCTGCGATCCCTCAAGGGGGCGCGGGCCCCCGGTGTTCCGCTGCTGTTGGCGGTGCTGGCAGTGCTGCTTGTGCTGCTGGTGGTGATCTCCACGACCTGGCTTTTCGGGCGCGCCAACCAGTCGTCGATCGTGCCCACGCTCGTCGAATCGCCGCACTCCGTTCCACCGCAGTCGAGGGCCCTGCCCGCGCAGGTGCAGTCGGTCCCGGTGTACTACGTCGGCCGCCAGGACGGGAAACTGCACCGGGAGTTCCGCAACCTGGCGGCGTCGGGGGACCTGGTCTCGACGGTCGTGAACGCGATCCTCACGGTTGCCCCCCTGGATCCCGACTACAGCTCGGCCTGGAACCCCGGGAAGGTGATCGGAGTCAGCCGCGAGGGATCCGTGGTGACCGTCAACCTGTCCGCCGACGCCTTCCCCGACAACACCAACGAAACAATGACGCAGCAGGCCATTGGCCAGGTCGTCCAGGCCGTCCACGAGGTCCTGGACGCCCCGGACCTGGAGGTCCGGTTCACTGCGAACGGAACCACCCCGCCGCCCTCGTTCGCGGGCGGGCACCGGATCCAGGAGTCGTCGCTGCTGGCGAAGCTGTGGGTCAACAACCCCGGAAACGGTGCGCGGCTGGCGGCCGGGACCGTGACCTTTTCCGGTGTGGTGCAGCCGGATGCGGGACAACCCCGGGTGCTCGTCACCGACTCCAACGACACCCTGCTGACCTCGCTGTACGCCCAGACCGGGACGGAGGCGGACGCGGATGGCTGGCGTGAGTGGTCGGTGTCGCTGACCCTGGAGCCGGGTAGCTATCTGGTCCGGGTGGAGACCGAGTGGAGCGATGCTTCGGGAAACCAGCAGACGTCGCAGGAGACCCGCAGCATCACAGTCGGGTGATCGCCCCGCGGCCTTCCGGCGCCGGTCTCCTCAGCGGGATGTGACCCAACCGGCCACCTTGGACGTCCAGCTGGCAGGCATCAAGCGGGTGGCCTCCGCCAGGATCGTGTTGCCCACCCCGTCGACGACGTAGGGACGGTGACGGCGCAACGCCCGGAAAGTGCTGCCCACCACCTGATCGACGCTGCGGCGCTGCCGCATCACATGGTTGTTGCCGGCGGCGGAGAAGAAACTGGTCTCGGTGGGGCCGGGGCACACGGCCAACACCCGCACGCCGCTGTCGTGCAGCTCCGCCCACAACCCGATCGACAGGCGCAGCACGTAGGCCTTCGTCGCGGCGTAGGTGGAGAACCCGGGGATCGGCTGGAAGGCGCCAGTGCTCGCGATGTTGATGACCGCCCCGCGGCCCCGCTGCTTCATGCCCGTCAGGGCGACGCGGGTCAATTCGGTCAGGGCCACCACGTTCAGTTCAACTTCGTCGGCGATGCGTTTCGGCAGCAGGTCGGTGAAGTCGCCGATCGACCCGAAACCCGCGTTGTTGACCAAGGTGTGGATCTCGCGGGAGGCGAGGTCGGCGGTCAGCACGGCCCGGGCGCCGCGGTTGGTGAGGTCGCAGGGCCAGGTCTCCGCCTGGACGCGATGCGTGGCGCGCAGTTCGGAAGCGAGCTTCTCCAGTTTGTCGGTGCTGCGGGCCACCAGGATCAGGTTCGCTCCCTGCCGCGCGAGTTCCTGCGCGAAACCGGCCCCGAGCCCACCCGAGGCCCCCGTCACAACTGCCCAACCTGTCATGTGGGGAAGTCTAGGGGGTCAGAGACCAGGCAGGTGCCTCAGCTACGCAGCGCCACTGACAATCGGATTGCTGAGATTGCCTGAACCGACTCGGGATGCTTTCTCTCGAAGCTGCTTGAGCCGACCTGTGTTTCTCTTTCTGAAGTTGGTTGAGCCGGCCTGCTCGCTCGGCGAGCTGGTCGTGTCGAAACCATGATGACTGGGGTCTGGGTCTGCTTACCGGGTGTCGGGGGTTTCGACTCGGGTCGCTCGTTCCTCGCGACCCGGCTCAACCGGCTTGGGGAGATGAAAGTTGGTTGAGCCGACCTGCTCGCTCGGCGAGCTGGTCGTGTCGAAACCATGCCGTGGGTGTTCGGGGTTGTTTTGGTTGCGGGGTGGTTTTGATTCGGGGCGCTCCTTTCTCGCGACCCGGCTCAACCGGATTCGGGGAAGGGGCACTCGTGTGTTGGTTCAAGGACGGGATTGGGTGACGCATGACAAGATGGGGCCATGCAGCATTTCGACATTGCCGTTATCGGATCCGGTTCTGGCAACTCCATCATCGACGAGCGTTTCTCCCACCTGGACGTCGCCCTGATCGAGGACGGCCCAGTCTTCGGCGGCACCTGCCTGAACCGGGGCTGCATCCCCACCAAGATGTTCGTGGTGGCCTCCGAGAATGCCCGGATACCCGGGCACGCCGCCCGGCTCGGGGTGGACCTGGAGTTCAAGGGAGCCGACTGGCCAGCCATCCGCGACCGGGTCTTCGGCCGCATCGACCCGATCTCGCAGGCCGGACGCGAGTGGCGTCGCAAGGGGAGTGGGGTGACCCTGTTCGAGGGGCACGCCAGCTTCGTCGACGCCCACACCCTCCTGGTCGGTGACGAGCAGATCAGCGCTGACCAGATCGTCATCGCCACCGGGTCGCGACCCCGGCCGCTGCCGGTGGCGATCCCGGAGGGACTGCGGTCGCGGTTCCACACCTCCGACGACGTGATGCGCATGGACGAGCTGCCCCGCCGGCTCGTCGTGCTCGGTGGCGGATTCGTGGCCTGCGAGTTCGCGCAGATCTTCGCGGGTCTCGGGTCGCAGGTGACGCAGATCAACCGATCCGAGGTGGTGCTGCGCGGCGAGGACCGGGAGATCTCGGAGGCGTTCAAACGGGAACACGCCAAGCTGGTCAACCTGATCCTCAACCAGAGCATCGCGGAGGTCGCCACCGGTCCTGACGGCGAGGTGCTGGTCATCACCACCGACCGCAACGGCGTCGAGTACGAGTACCTGACCGACGCGGTGCTGGTGGCCACGGGTCGCGTCCGCAACTCCGACTCCCTCAACCTGGCCGCCGCCGGGATCAAGGTGGGGGCGGGCGGGCAGATCCGCGTCGACAAGCACCAACGCACCAGCCAGCCGCACATCTGGGCGCTCGGTGATGTGTCCTCGGACTGGCTGCTCAAGCACGTGGCGAACGCGGAGGCCCGCACCGTCGCCGCGAACCTTCTCATCGAAGGAGGCGAACTGGTGGCCACCGACCACCGCTACGTCCCTCACGCCGTGTTCACCGAACCGCAGATCGCTGCCGTCGGTGCCACCGAGGAGCAGCTGCAGGAATGGGGCACCCCCTACGTGGAGTTCAAGCAGCATTACGCGGATGTCGCGTTCGGCTGGGCGCTGGAGGACGAGGGGCATTTCGTGAAACTGCTGGCCGATCCGCGCACCTGGCATCTCCTCGGTGCCCACATCATCGGTCCCCAGGCGGCCACCCTGATCCAGCCGATGATCCAGGCCATGAGTTTCGGCCAGACGGTGCAGGAACTGGCCCGCGGCCAGTACTGGATCCATCCCGCGCTGCCCGAGGTGCTGGAGAACGCCCTCCTCGGCCTGCTGAAGGCACCCCGGCCGAAGGAACTCGACGCCTGAAACCGCGTGCCCTGACCGAACCCGCGTCCTGACCGATCCGGTTTGCTGGCCTTGTTCCTGGTTTGCTGGCCCTAGTCCTTGTTTGCTGGGCCTATTGTCGTCTGCTGGCCTCACAGCGCAGGCAAACGTGAACAAGGCCAGCAAAAGACAGGTAAGGCCAGCAAACCAGCTCGGAGGCGGGCTTCTGGATGTGGTGCGGCGGACCAGGTCCACCATCCTGATCAGCACATCCACCGATCACGACGACTTCACCCGGGCCCCAAGGAAGCCAGGTGGGAACCGGTCCATGGCCCTTTGGAGTGATCCGGCGCGGGCGGAGGACTGCCTGGGCCACCTGGGCTAAGGTTAGTTTCCCGGGACGATGGTTCGGGATCCTATGGGTTTTTCCGTCAGCACGATCAGCGTTTGTTCTTGTTCCGGGCCCTTCCATGATTCCGGTGCTTCCGGCAGGAGGCCCTGGAACACGGTGATGCTGATTCGCGAGTCATCTTCTTCCAGCGCGTAACGGTATTTGAAAGCCACATCCGTTTCACCCGTGAAGTGGACCAGCAGGCACCTGCTGGACAAGACTTCATATCGATCCCACTTCACCACTTTGTTGTCCCGCCAAGGATGGTAGTCATTCCCAACGTGCTTCAGCGAGCCGTCGGGTAGGCATCTGGTGTCCGGCGTCATCGGATGCGGTGCACAGCCGGCGACGCCCAGCGTAAACAACAGAAGTGCCGTGCCCAGTATTCTGGCCATGAGGGATCCAAGTCTATTGTCCGTAGTTGAGCAGGACAAAAATATTGGGGTGATTCGGAGCCGCATAGAGATTGGTCATGCGCACTTCGTGTACGGGTTGAAAGGAGGGCCCGCGCATCGCGAGGTCACGGCCCATGTGTAACCAAGGTTTTCGTCGATACGGTCCTTGAGCCAAGGACCTCCCGAGGAGCCCTCGTTCATTTTGCACGCTTGAACCGCATCCGAACTGAAGAGTACCGAATTGGCTGGCCCATCGCAGTAGTAGGGGATTTCCCCATCGAATGGATGATTCGCTGGATATCCCCAGATGCGGTTATTAGGCCAGCTGTTACCGTGCCCGCCGATGAGACCGTTCCCGCCCACGGTCTGTACGATGGAGCGTCCATTCTTCCGTTCAAGGGTGACAAATGCTTGATCTAAGCGGTAGTCGCCACTCTTGGCCCAGCCGACGAAGGTGACCGAGTGTATTGCCCTCCAGGCTCCGTGTGGCGCCGAACCCTTGTAATACGAGGGGATAAAAATAATGTTCCTGTACCAAGTTCTGTCGTTCCCGGCGTGTACGCAATGACCTGCGGTGATGACCTTCACGCCTCCTTTGCCGTTCGTTGCCGAGGCCGTACAGTTGCCGTTGCCTTCCGGGGTGGTGAAGAACAGCCGACCGATGGTGCTCGGCACCGTTGCCGAGAGTGTACCCTCACCGGAGCCTTCCGGGGCAACAGGTTCCGAAATGATGGTCTCTTGGTTTTCTTCCTCGGCAGGCGCGGTGGATTCTCGTTTGGCCTCGGCCGGGTCCATGGTTGGCATGTCCAGCGGCGCGGCGGATTCCAAGCGTTCTCGGGTCCAGTACTCTTCCACCCCCGTCTCGTGTGAGAGATCCCTTCCGATCGGTTCTGTTGCCTCCTCAGCGTCTTGACCTTCATCGGCGAAAACCGGGGTGGCTGACATGGTTCCCAAACTCAGAATGGCCACCAGAGCCAGAATCAACCGGAGGGATTGTTTTGCGATCATGTTTCTGAGCCTCCTATGCCTTGGAGCAACCGAGAAGCATTCCTCCGGTCCGACCGCAGACCCTGGGGAGCTCGTCCGTGAGACTCCGGTGTCCAGTGTGGATGTCAGAGGTTGCCTTGCCCGGTGAGGCATTGTAACTCCTTGGGGTGTGTTTCACAACTCCGCGACGAGACTCGCACATGGTCCCCGCGCTGGCAGGGGTCGTGCCTCACACATTTTTCCGGGGAAAGCGTTCGCGACAAGTTCGAATGCTTGGGTTCAACGCCAAGTCGTTGTTCGCCACAAATCGAATTTCTTTGCATGATTCCTTGTCGGAGAGGTTTGGGGCGACCTCCCGGCCCAGCTGATTCGTGGAGTCCTGTTCGTGGTCACCTACGGCTGCGCTCTGGCCGAGGGGATTGTTGGCTGACAGGCCGCTCGTGAGATGGGCCTCGTTGAATTTCTTACCCGAAGCGACCGGTGATGTAGTCTTCCGTGGCCTTCTTCTCCGGGTTGTGGAAGATGCGTTCCGTCGGGCCGATCTCCACCAGATGGCCCGGTTCGCCCTGGGCCTTCAGGTTGAAGAAGGCCGTCTCGTCGGAGACCCGCGCCGCCTGCTGCATGTTGTGGGTGACGATGACGACGGTGTAGTGCTCCTTGAGTTCGTGGATGAGGTCCTCCACCGCGAGGGTGGAGATCGGGTCGAGGGCCGAGCAGGGTTCGTCCATAAGCAGCACATCGGGATGCACCGCGATGGCCCGGGCGATGCACAGCCGCTGCTGCTGCCCACCGGAGAGCCCCACCCCCGCCTTGCCGAGGCGGTCCTTGACCTCCTTCCACAGGTTCGCTCCCCGCAACGCCTTCTCGACGGCCTCGTCCAGCACCGCGCGGTTCTTCTCCCCGTTGAGTCGCAGCCCGGAGGCGACGTTCTCGTAGATCGACATCGACGGGAACGGGTTGGGTCGCTGGAACACCATCCCGACCACCCGTCGCACCGCCACCGGGTCGACACCGGGCCCGTACAGGTCGGTGCCGTCCAGCAGCACCTCACCGGTGCAGTGGGCCCCGGGAATGACCTCGTGCATCCGGTTGAGGGTGCGCAACACCGTCGACTTGCCGCATCCCGACGGTCCGATGAAGGCCGTTACGCTGCGCGGTTCCACCACCAGGTTCACGTTCGAGACGGCGTGGAACTTGCCGTAGTAGATGTTGAGGTCCTTCACCTCGATGCGCTTCGACATGGATCCAGTATCCCTTCGGGTCGCGTTGCGGTCACTTGAGCCTGTTGCGGCTGGCCATGCGCCGGGCGATCAGGTTCAGCACCATCACGATCAGCACCAGGGTCAGGGCGGCCGCCCACACCCGGTCGGCGCCCGGCTGTCCATCCGGCACGGAGATGCCCGAGTTGATCATGGTGGGCAGGGCCCCCATCGAGTTCCCGAACGGGTCGAGGAACAGGTTCTGGGTGTATCCGATCAGGATCAGCAGCGGCGCCGTCTCGCCCATCACCCGGGCGATGCCCAGCACCACCCCGGTCAGGATGCCGCTGTAGGAGGTCGGCACCACGATCCGCAGGATCGTCTTCCACTTCGGCACCCCCAGCGCGTAGGAGGCCTCCCGCAGCGAGTCGGGGACCAGCTTCAGCATTTCCTCGGTGGATCTGAGCACCATCGGAAGCATCAGCAGCGCCAGCGCCAGCACCGTCGCGAAGGGCGAGGGTCGCTGCCCGAGGGTGGTGATCAGCAGGGCGTAGATGAACAGGGCCGCGACGATCGACGGCACACCCGTGAGCACGTCGACCATGAACGACACCACCCGGGCCGCCTTCGTGCCCCGCCCGTACTCGACGAGGAAGATCGCGCCCAGCATCCCGAGCGGCACCGCGATCACCGCCGTCAGCAGCCCGAGCATCAGGGTGCCGTAGATGGCCTGGATGGCCCCGCCCTTGGCGTCGGTGGCCTGCGCCGACCCGAGCGGTGTCGTCCACCACTGCAACGACGGTGCGCGGGCGTCCCCCGACCCGGTGTCGGTGATCATGACGATGTCGTAGGGCCGTCCGGGGTCGGGGGAGACGGGAGCGGTGGTCCGGGTGCGGTAGGTGTTCACCTTCTCACCGACCGCGACGTAACGCCCACCCGGCACGTAACGCCACTCGACGGCCTCGTCTGAGGGTTTGGTGTTCACGTCGCCCCCGCACGCGTCGGCGGCGAGCCG
Source organism: Arachnia sp. (assembly GCF_057238465.1). Lineage (NCBI taxonomy): Bacteria > Bacillati > Actinomycetota > Actinomycetes > Propionibacteriales > Propionibacteriaceae > Arachnia > Arachnia sp. The sequence goes on along the minus strand of NZ_DBHHFZ010000004.1, from coordinate 236,003 downwards.
CACCTTCTCGGAGCGGTCCATGCAGATCACGTGGTAGTCGGCGCCGACGCTGTACAGCAGCGGCGCACCCTTGACCGCCACCGAGATCAGGATCCACAGCAGGGGGATCGTGGCGGCGGCCACGGAGAACCACACGAAACCCGTCGCCAAGTTGTTCTTCACGGCCCGCCATCCGGTGGGGCGTTGCAGGTTCAGGGAGCCGGGGGACAGGGGAGCGGACATCAGGATTTCGCCTTTCCGCGTTCGGCGACGACGCGCGCCAGGGCGTTGACCGCGAACGTCAGGACGAACAGGACCAGACCGGCGGAGATGTAGATCCCGGCCTTGTAGGTGGTGTCGAACTCGGCGGCGTTGCGGGCGATGATGGAGGCGAAGGTCTCGCCGCCGCTGAAGACCGAGACGTTGAAGGAGCTGGCCGACAGGATCAGCATCACCGCGATCGTCTCACCCAGCGCCCGGCCCAGCCCCAGCATGGCGGCCGCGGTGGCGCCGGAACGCCCGTGGGGCAGCACCGTCATGCGGATCATCTCCCAGCGGGTGGCGCCGAGCGCCAGGGCCGCCTCGATCTGATCCCGGGGGGTTTGCGCGAACACGTCGCGGGTGACGGCCGTGATGATCGGCAGGATCATCAACGCCAGCACCAACGACGCCGTGAACACCGTGCCGGGGGAGGTCACCTGCGTGGTGCCGAACAACGGGAACCAGCCCAGATGGGCCTGCATCCAGTGTGCGACGGGTTGCAGGGCCGGGCCGAGCACCTTGATGCCCCACAGGCCGAAGATCACCGACGGAACCGCAGCCAGCAGGTCGATGACGAACCCGATCCACCGGGAGAAGCGACCCCCCACGTACTGGGTCAACAGCAGCGCGATCCCGACCGCCACCGGCACCGCGATCAGCAGCGCGATCAGCGAGGACAGCACCGTGGTCCACAACAGCGCCGCGACGCCGAAGTGCGGGGGCCGGGAGGAGGAGTCGAAGGTCGTGGAGGTGAAGAAGTTCGCGGTGTTGTCCAGCAACGGCTGCCAGGCGTTGCCGAGCAGGAACGCCCCGATGATGAGCACCACCACGACGATGATCAGGCCGGAGGCCCGCGCGGAGCCGCCGAACAGCAGATCGCCGAGGTGAACGGTCCTGCGGCCCCGGTTGGTCAGGGCGTCGGGGGTGGTGGAGAGGCCGGGCTTCCCGTTTTTGGGCGGGGTGTGTTTGGCGTTGCTCATCGGATCCCGGAGACGCTCCGGTTCACCTTCTTCCGCAACTCGTCGGGCAGGGGCGCGTAGCCGAGCTCCTCAAGAGAGGCCTGTGCGGTCTCGGATGCGAACAACCCCAGGAAGTCGCGCAGCAGTTCCGGGTTGGAACCTCCAGCGGAGCAGACGACCTCGTAGGTGGCCATGACCAGTGGGTAGGCGTCGTCACCCGGGGTGTAGTCGATGTCCAGGCGGATGCCGTCGTCGCCGGTCTCCGCCTCGGCCGTGGCGACGGCCCGGCTGGCCGTTTCCCCCGACAACTCCACCCCGTCGATGCGGGCGACCTTCAGGTCGCGTTCCAGCGCAGCGCCCCACTCCAGGTAGGTGATGGAGTTGTGGGTGCCGGTGATGGCGTCCGCGACACCCGCGGTTTTCTCCTTGCCCTCGCCCCGGTTCGCGGGCCACTTCTTCGACGCGTCGTGATCCCAGGTGTCACCGGCGGTCTTGGCCAAGTACTTGGTGAAGTTCTCGGTGGTGCCGGATTCGTCGGCCCGGTAGAACACCGCGATCCCGGCGTCGGGAAGGGAAACCCCGGGATTGGCCGCCGCTATCGCGGGGTCGTCCCAGCGGGTGATGTCGCCGGTGAAGATCCGTGCGATCAGCTCGGCGGTCAGGTTCAGATCCGTGACGCCGTCGACGTTGTGGGCGACGGCGACGGGGCCGAACACCAGGGGAAGGTTCAAGGCGGTGTTTCCCTGGCAATGTTTCTCCGCCCTGTCGGTCTCGATCACCCCGTCGCGTTCCTTGCGGCTGAGCGGGGAGTCGGAACCGGCCAGGTCGACGGCGCCGCCGAAGAACGCCTTCACCCCGGCGCCGGAACCGGATGTGGTGTAGTCGATGACGGTTCCGGGGCAGGCCGCGGTGTAGTCCTGGATCAGTTTTTCCATCGCGGTTCGCTGCGAACTGGCCCCCTCCCCCCGGAGCGTCCCGCCCGGGCAGTCGGGCCGGTGGGAACCTGCTTCCCCCGTGGCGACGGGGTGAACGGCGACGCCCCCGCTCCAGCAGCCGGTCAGCAGCAGGGCGCTGCAACCCAGCGTCGCGGTCAGGCGCAACTTCAGGTCACGAAACCTCACGTTCGACGAAGCTAGACATGAAAGATGACGGCACACCTACACCCGGGTTAACGTCCGGTGAACGCTGGATCGAGGCGCCATCCGGTCCGGCCAGCCCTGATTCGCTGGTCTTCCGGACGACTGCCTGCGCTGTAGCGCTGGCGTTTGACGGTTGGGCAGGCGGACGACGGAAGGGCCAGCGCGCGGGGATCGGGCCGGCGTCCGGGAGGAACCGGGGCATTGATCGCAGGCATCGCGTATCACGATGGATGCCCGCGCCAATCGCAGCCGATTGGCCCACGGCGCCCGCCTATGCATTGATGCCGCCTCCTGCGCTGCTGGTTTCGGACTCCAACCTCAAGTAGGATTCCGGCGAGCCACTCACCTTGGTGGTCGAGGTACCCGCCCATGCCCGCTCGGCCCAGCGGCTCTTGTCCTTTGAGACATTCCAGGTGGCCGGGTTCGACATCGCCGGATACTCAACGAAACCTCGGCCGCAGGTTTCGAGTACACCCACCGCCAGGCCTGCACCGTCACCTCGAAACGCACCCACGTTCTCATCCATGACCTCGGCGGAGACGATATTCGACCGGGTCCTTTCCGGGCTGGCGGCCGCCAGCGCCGGGTTCGCGCTGACCGACAAGCTGTCGCGCGGGTTCGGGGTGTTCCGGGACGGAGCGCGGGCGAGGAGCTGATTTTCTCCCGCACCCAGCTGGTGACGCCAGGGGTCCCAGTGTTCATGACTCCTAGTTACCGGGCGGCGCACAACATCAGCTGGTTCCGGTTCGTGGAATACAGCGACCTAGGCCCGGACGGTTAACCCACCGGCACCCTCGCCCCTTCTCCGACGTGCTGTTCGCCTTCGACCCGGCGCTCCGCGGCCGCGATCTGAACGCCATGGAGATCGTCCGGCGGCCCGATGGCCCACTGACCGAGGAGACCTATACCATCGACGGCGACGGGGTGGTGTCCCTCACCATCACCGGCCTCGACAACGGTCACACCTTTCAGCAGGCCCTGTGACCCGCGGACCACAAGGCCCCAACCCATCCCTTTCGTGGCCGCAGACGTCTGTCCTGCGGGCGTCCTCGTCCCCAAACAGGATCAGCGCGGCGGTTTTTCGCCAGCATCTAAGTGGCCTTGCCCGACCGGGTAGCCTTGATCCGACAGATCAGGGGCGTGACGAAGCGCCTCGGAGGGGACGGACCTATGCACCTCGCGCGCCGCTTTACCCCGATCGCTTCGTCCGTCCTGAACCATCGCCCCGGTTGCTAAATGCACAGCAGCCACCAGCCCCGCCACGCGAGACGGGCCGCACAGGGTCACCGATTACACCCGCCACGATCATGCTCCCGACCCGAATGGGATCACTCATGAACTCCACCCCCACGACCGGCCACGATTCCTCCACCCACACCCCCACCGACGACCAGGTGGTGCTCGTGGACGCGTCAGCCAATCCGATCGGGCGGGCGCCGCGGCTGGCGGTCCACACCGCCGAGACACCCCTGCACCTGGCCTTCTCGACCTATCTGTTCAACCGGCACGGGCAGGTGCTGATCACCCGCCGCGCCCTGGGCAAGGGCACGTGGCCGGGCGTCTGGACGAACTCCTGCTGTGGTCACCCCAGGCCGGGGGAATCCTTGGACGACGCGATGCGCCGACGCATCCGCGAAGAACTGGGGGCCGAGGTGGGGCCGTTGACACGCGTCCTGCCCGGGTTCCGCTACCGGGCGGTGGACGCCTCTGGGGTCGTGGAGAACGAGATCTGCCCGGTGTCGGCCGGGGTGTTGGAATCCGAGGTCCACCCCAACCCCAGCGAGGTGATGGAGGTCGCCTGGGTGAGCTGGGACGACCTGGTCGCGGCGGTGAGTGCGACCCCACAGGTCTACAGCCCGTGGGCCGTGCAGCAGGTGTCCCAGCTGGGGGCCGCGCTGCCCACTCCGTTCCCGGCGAGCCAGCCCCCGCCCCCGGACGTGAGCCGGTGCCTCGCCGATGTGGAGGAGTTCATCGGCGACGAGCTCGACCGGCTGACGGACGCGTGGCAGGAGTCGGCTCGCGGCCTTGGACTGGAGGTGATGCCGGTCGACTTGCCCGCTTGGGTGTCCAGCCAGTTGCGGGACGGCAAAAGGTTCCGGGTCTCGATGACCTACTGGGGTTTCGTGGCGGCGGGTGGGGTCGGCGGCGGCCCCGGCTACCGCACCATGGTGCGGGCGGCGTCCGCGCTGGAGTTGCTGCACCTCTTCGCGCTGATCCACGACGACGTCATGGACGGCTCCGCCTCCCGCCGAGGCCGTCCCTCTGCCCACGTGGAGGCGAAGGACTGGCACCAGCGGGCCGGGGCGGTAGGCGATCCCGAGGTCTTCGCCCGGAACCTCGCGATCCTCGTCGGGGACCTGGCCCACATGGTCGCCGACGCGACCGCGGACCGGCTGCCCGAACCGATGAGATCGGCGTGGTACGGCCTGTGCCTGGAGCTGATCGCCGGCCAGCGGGCCGATCTCACCGGTGCCGCGGCGTCCCGCCGGGACCTGGCCCACGCCCGCGAGGTCGCGCGGCTCAAGTCGGGACGCTACACCGTCACCCGCCCCCTACAGCTGGGGGCCCTGGCCGCGGCCGCTTCGCCCGAGATCCTGGAGGTCCTTGAGCGCGCGGGCGACGAGATCGGACAGGCCTTCGCCTACCGCGACGACATCCTGGGGGTCTGGGGCGACCCTGCGCAGACGGGGAAACCGTCCGGCGACGACCTCGCCGAGGGGAAAGCGACCGTCATCCTCGCGCTCGCCCAGCAACGCCTCGACGGCGCGGCCACCGCCCGTCTCGACCGGCTCGGCACTCCGGCCATGCGCCCCGGCGATGTCGTCTTCCTCCAGGACGCCCTGGTGACAGCTGGCATCCGGGACGAGATCGAAGCCATGATCGCCCAGCATCTGGACACCGCATACGCCCACCTGGAGTCCGGCCCCCTGGCGGCCGCCGGGGTGACCGGGCTGAAGCGGATGGCTCACGCCGCGGCCTGGAGGCACCAGTGAGGGTCGCGGTGATCGGGGCGGGGCTGTCCGGCCTGGCAGCCGCTCTTCACCTGACCGGACGCGGTCACAGGGTGACGGTGGTGGAGCGCGGGCCGATCCCCGGGGGACGCTACGGGACGCTGGAACAAGACGGTTTCCGGTTCGACACCGGCCCCGTCGTGTTCACGATGGTCTCGCTGCTGGAGCAGGCCTTCGCCGCGGTGGGGCGGAGCAGCGCCGACTATGTCGAGCTGACCAGGCTCGACCCGGCCTACCACGGGTTCTTCGCCGACGGCAGCACGCTCCGGGTCCGCCCAGGGCACCTGGGAATGCGGGCGGAGATACTCGCCGAATGCGGTCCGGCCGAGGCCGCCGCCTTCGATGACTTCGTCGCCTGGCTCAAACGCCTCCACGATGTCGAGCTGCCGCACTTCATCGACACCAATTTCGACTCTCCCCTGGACCTGCTGCGCTCGCCCCGCGCCGCGATCGACCTGCTTCGTCTTCGCGGCTTCGGGAGGCTGGGCCGCGAGATCGACCGCCGGTTCGCCGACGACCGGCTGCGGCGCCTGTTCAGCTTCCAGGCGATGTACGCCGGGCTGTCGCCGGTGCGGGCGCTGGCGCTGTACGCGGTCATCACCTACATGGATTCGGTGGAGGGCGTGTGGTTCCCCACCGGCGGCATGCACGCGGTCCCAGCCGCCATGGCCCGCGCGGCCAGCGACGCCGGGGCCGAGTTCTACTACGACGCGACGGTCAGCCGGATCGGCCGTGACGGGTCGGGCCGGGTGACGGGCGTGGAGCTCGCCGGTGGCGACCAGGTGGCGGCCGACGCGGTCGTCGTGACCAGCGATCTGCCGGTGGCCTATGCCACGCTGCTGCCAGGGCTCCGGGCCCCGCGGGTGGTGCGGCGCGGCCGCTACTCCCCGAGCGCGCTGGTGTGGCATCTCGGCGTCCGCGGGGAACTGCCCCGGGGAGCCGGGCACCACAACATCCATTTCGGGCACCAGTGGGACGAGGCCTTCGACGACCTGCTCGTGCGTGGGCGCGCGATGGCGGACCCTTCACGCTACGTCGCGGTGCCCTCCCTGGACGACCCGGCCGCCGCCCCCGCGGGCCATCACACGCTGTACGTGCTGGAACCGGTGCCCAACCTCCAGGTCGGGCCGATCGACTGGCTGATAGAGGGGCCCCGGTTGCGGGAGCGGATGCTGGGCTTCCTCGACCGGTCCGGTTACCCCACCGACATCGTCACCGAGAAGCTGGTCACCCCCGCGGACTGGTTCGCGCAGGGCATGGCCGCGGGGACACCGTTCTCCCTGGCCCACACCTTCGCCCAGACCGGGCCGTTCCGGCCCCGCAACATCGATCCCCGCGTCCCCGGGGTGGTCTTCGCCGGGTCCGGGACGACGCCGGGCGTCGGCATCCCGATGGTGCTGATCTCGGGCAAACTCGCCGCGGATCGGGTGGATCGGATGCGGCGATGACCCCGGACCTCGCGGCCGGCTACCACCGCTGTGCGGAACTGACCCGCAAGCACGGCACCACGTACTACTGGGGGACGCTGCTGCTGCCGCGCGCGCAGCGCCGGGACGTCCACACGGTGTACGCGCTGTGCCGCTTGGCCGACGACATCGTCGATGAACCCGAACGCGTCGACATGGCGGTGCCCCGGGATGGCAGCCCGGCCCATCGGCTGGCCGCGTTCAAACGGCAGTTCTTCACGGCGCTGGCCGATGGCGGTGCCGATGAGCCCGTGATGGCCGCGATCGTCGACAGCATCCATCGCCGCGGCACCGACCCAGAGTGTTTCGAGCGGTTTTTCTCCGCGATGGAATCCGACCTGGTCCGCGACACGTGGGCGAACTGGGAGGAGCTGCGGGACGGCTATATGGAGGGCTCAGCCGCCGTCATCGGGGAGATGATGCTGCCTGTGCTGGAACCGTTGACGCCGGAGGCGAAGGGCCCGGCCCGGGCGCTCGGACTGGCCTTCCAGCTGACCAATTTCCTTCGTGATGTCGGTGAGGATCTCGACCGGGGCCGGGTCTACCTGCCCCAGGACGACCTGGAGCGTCACGGCGCCGACCCGTGGCTGCGGCGCGTCACGCCCGCGTGGCGGGCGATGATGGCAGAGCAGATCGGCCGCAACCGCGGCCTGTACGCCGAGGCCCAGCGCGGCCTGCCCATGCTTCCCCCGCGGTCGCGCCGCTGCGTCGGCGCCGCCCTGGTGCTGTACAGCCGCATCCTGCGCCTCATCGAGGCTGCGGACTACGACGTGTTCGCTGGCCGCGTCCGGGTCTCCGACATGGAGAAACTCGGTGTCACGCTGCGCTGCCTCACCCTCGGAGTGCCATGGGTGGACTTCTCGTCGTGACGCCGGAGCCACGCATCACCTGCCAGCCAGCAGGCCGCGCATCGGGGCGGTCCAGAGGTCTTGGCCCGCGACGCCCCAACCCTCCAGGAGCTTGTTGGCAGCGAGGAAACCCGTGGTCGCGGCCCGCTCCATCAGCGCGACCGGGTAGTCGCAGCGCACCCAGTCACCGGCGAGCACCAGCTGCGGCCATGGGGTGACCACGCCGGGACGGTCCGCCCACCGGCCGGGACCGATGAGGGTGCAGTCGTCGCGCACCAGCACCTCGCGTTCGCGGACGCCCAAGCCCGTCACCTCGGGGAACACGGCCCGCAGCTGCCTCTCCAGGTCGCCGACGACCGCGTCGGCGGCCGCCTGGTCGCCGGTGACCGCAGGGTCGCAGGCGTAGGCGTGCAGTTCCACGACCGAGCCGCCGTTTTGGGCACTCCAGGCGGCCGCGCCGGACTCGAACCGCTCCAGCACCGACACGTTGTCCAGCGGGCCGTACCCCGAGGTGGCCAGGAAAGCCGGACGATCGGCAGCCACGAGCCCGTCCAGCCACAGGCGCACCACGATGAACGGTGGGGCGTTCACGGTAGCGGCGACACGCCCCCGCCAGGAGAGGTCCTCGGGAACACCGGCCAGCGACACCCCGGCGATGAGTTCCCGGGCGACCCGTGGGTCGGTCGCCAACACCACGGCGTCCGCCCCCAGCTCAGCTCCCCCGTCGATCGTGACGCGCACCCCGCCAACGCCGAAGCTGATGATCATCGCCCTGCTGGAGGTGCGGATCTCGGTCCCGAGATCGTTCAGGAACGTGGCCAGAGGCCGCCACAGCACCGTGTCGTAGTCGTCGTCTGGTACGTCGAAGACGAGCCCCTCGGCCGAGCCGAGGAAGTAGGTGTGGAACATCGACACCAGTTCCCCCGCGGAGAACTCCCGTGGGTCGGCGAAGAACGACCTGGCGAATACTTCCAGCGCGAGGTCTCGGGCGGCCCGGGGAAAGCGCAACCGGTCGAGGAAGTCCGCGGCGGACTCCCCGTCATAGTCGCTGAAGGTCTGCGGGAAGCGGACGCGCAACAACTCCAGCGCCGACCTGACATCGACACCGGCCAGGGACTTCAGGGTGAAGGTCGGGCTCTGCCGGACGAACTCCAGGATGCTCCACGGCGGTGTGGTCGGCAGCGAGGCGAACGAGTCACGCAACCCACCGGGGCGTTGCAGGGGGTAGTCCCCGATGTCGATCAGCCGCCGCAGGGCCGGGTCGGTGCGGCGCAGCAGCCCCCGCAGGTTGTAGTACTGGCGGAAGAAGGCGTGGAAGCCCCGGCTCATCGTCCGGCCATCGCCGAGAGGCCACGCCGCGACCCGGCCGCCGAGCCGGTCGGCGGATTCCAGCAGCGTCACCTTCGCGCCCCGTTCCGCGAGCACCGTTGCGGCCGCCAGCCCGGCGATGCCCCCACCGACGACCACCACCTGGCGGGGCTCGGTCAGCCGGTAGCGTCCCGCCGGTCCCGGGTGGCGCACCGCCCGCCGGTCCCGGCCCGGCTGACCGGGCTGTCGCCTGTCCGGGCGCCGGAACACCGAGCGGCTGAGGGCGGAGAGGTTCCGCTTCTGGATCATGATTCCTCCGGTCTTCGGGCAACAAAGGTGTGCAGGATGCCGCGTTGCCAGCCCGGAACCGTCCGGGTGGCGATGTCACTGAAACCGGCCGCGGCGAGCCGGCCTGCGAAACGCCGGGTCGAGTCGAACTCACGGACGCTGCGCCACAGATAGCGGTACAGGGCCGGGTTGCGGTCCAAGACGACGCCGAGCGGGATGATGATGCCCCAGCTGGTGGCGTCCCAGACCCGGCTGGCGACCGGGTCTCCCGCGACGGAGTAGTCTTGCGCGATCAGCCATCCACCCGGACGCAGCAGTTGGAAGGCCTCGGAGAGTGCGCGGTCTCGTTCCTCGGCGGGCACGTTGCGGAACAGGTAGCAAGCCAGGATCCCATCCCAGGTGCCAGGGCGAAGCGGCGCCAGGTCGAGCCGCCCGCAGCACGCCTGGCCGAACCGGACGCCGGGGGGCCAGTCCTTGACCCGTGCCCGGGCGAGCATCCCCGCCGACGCATCGAGCCCGAGCACCGCCGATCCGGTGGGTGCCGCCGCCACCAGGGCGCGCGTCGAGGCCCCCGTCCCGCAGGCCATGTCGATGGCGCGCACCGCACCGCCACCTGAGCGCCGGACCAGTTCGGCGGCGGCGAACCGGAGGTGCCGGTGGTATCCGGGGTTGAGTCGCACCATGAGGTCGTAGCGGCCCGCGCCCCGGTCGAAGGCTGCTCGGGTAGCACCCGCCGCGCGGCTCATCCGGGCTCCTCCCGGCCGGGTTCCCCGCGGTCTCTCAGGCGGATCCAAGCAATGATGGTGAGCGTTACCATCGCGAACCCGAAGCCGAAGTCCTCTACCGGGATGTCCCAGGGGAACCTGATCCCTGCGAACTGTTGCGGGTGGTAGATCACGACGGGGTCCGACAGCTTGGTGAGCCATCCGTCCACCAGCACCTGGAAACCGAAGACGATCGCCATCGCCAGCCAATAGTGCAGCGACGAGAAGATGCCGGTGCGTGCCCAGGACACCTCCAGCATGACGACGGCCGCGACCGCGATGAGCGTGAGGGCGGTGTACTCACCCATGGCCAGCGTCCTCACCCCGGTCGCGGACCAGCCCGTCGGGCCAGCGGAACCGGATCGGACCGCGGCCCCGGGCAAGGTTGAACATCCGGCCGACCGCCTCGTAGGTCAGCAAGCCGCACAGCGGGATTACCAGGAAGAACACCAGTTCTTCCAGTGGCAGCACGCCGAGGCTGAGCCCAGTCACGAAGCGCTGGTTGTAGGTCCAGTGGTCACGCACGATGCCGACCACGTCCCACGTGACGAAGATGAGGAGCATCGGCAGCATCGCCGCCGCGACCCGGCCCGGACGCCGATACACCCTGGCCCCGAGCAGGAGTTCCAGCGGCAGCGTGATGACGAGACACGCGGCCATTAGCGTCAGGTACTGCATCTGGTCCATGAGGCTCCCTCCGTGCTGCGGGACGCGTGGCGTGGGGCGACTCGGTCCTTAGTTCTCCCGCCTATTCTAGGAGCACCACTGGCGGGAAGGAGCTTCTATGGCCGACCCATCCAACCGGCGGCGGGCGTGGCCCCCGGGCGAGTCTGCCGAGCCCAGGGTCGAGTATTCCGGGGGCGTGTGGCGGATCCGGGCTTTCAAGACCGCTCGGCAAGTCCTGAAGGCGAGGGCGTCGACGACCCAGGCGGGGTTCACCGCGGAGCACATCCCGCGCGGCGTGATCGGGCGCCGGCCCGTCCTGTTCGCCGATGGCCCCCACCACGACGCCCAACGCCAGAAGGTGGGGCGGTTCTTCGCCCCGAAGGTGGTAGCCAGCCGCTACACCGGGATCATGCGAGCCAGCGCGGACCGGCTCCTGCACCGGGCCGCTCCGGGGCCGCTGAACGTGGACGAGCTCGCCCTGCACTACGCGGTCGAGGTCACCCGCGAGGTGGTCGGTCTCACCGAGTCCAGCGTCGAGGGGATGAGCCGCCGGCTGGAACGGTTCTTCGACCAGCCGCCCTTCGACATCACCAAACCGGACCTGGGCAGGACCAAACGCCAGTGGGCCCAGGCGGCCATCAACGGGCTGGTGCCGGTCGCGCGGTTCTGGTGGTCGGATGTGCGTCCGGCGATCAAGGAACGGCGGCGGCGTCCCCGCTCCGACGTGGTCAGCCACCTGATCGCCGAGGGCTACCGCGACCGGGACATCCTGGTGGAGTGCATCACCTATGGCACGGCCGGGATGGTCACCACCCGCGAGTTCATCTCCATGGCGGTCTGGCATCTCCTTGAGGATCCCGGCCTTCGCGATCGCTATCTGGCCGCCGATCAGGCCGGGCGCCTCGCGGTGCTGAGCGAGATCATCAGGCTGGAACCCGTCGTCGGTCACCTCTACCGCCGGGTCCATGAGGAGATCGTCGTCACTGACGACGACGCCCAGTGGCGGATCCCGCCAGGGCATCTGGTCGACCTGTGCATCCGCCAGTCCAACGCCGACCCGGCAGCGATCGGGGATCTCCCGCTGGGGCTGTGCCCGGGACGGCCGTTGCCACGCGGCGTCGACGCGGCGGGGCTGAGCTTCGGCCACGGGTCGCACAAGTGCCCGGGTCAGCCCCTGGCGCTGCTGGAGACCGACGTGTTGCTCACCGCGCTGCTGCCCCGCGAGCCCAGGATCCTGTCGGAGCCGAGGATCGGGTGGGACGAGCTGGTGGCCGGCTACACGCTGCGTGGCTTCACGGTGGAACTCACCGAACCCGGGCCCCAGGGCCAGCACCTGAGGTGACGGCCAAGCCCGTCCCACGGCCTCGGCAATGGCGAGGGAGATCGGCGTGGTCTGCGCCCCAGGGAAACAGCCGAGGGGTCCCTGACGTGCGGACCACATAAACCTTCGTTTGCGATGAGCCCAATGATCGTCCCGGTGAGAGCGGGCCCATGGTGTGAACCATCACTTTCCCGTTGGGGTCCGCTGGAAGGGACGGCCATTCACTCGGCCAGATCGCTGGCCGGGTGAATGCGTGGCTTCTGCAGGTTGGCTGGTGGTTGGGCCAACCAGCGATTACTCACGGCGCCAGGTGCAATACCACGGGCCAGTTGTTGTCCGGGGCGGTACTTGAGTAGTCGTGGAAGTTCGTGTCCTTCCACTGGCTACCCTGCAGGTGCTGTGCGTGCGACTCGGTGAAGGCCGCGGGCCAGGTGAAGCCCCGGCCGGCACCGTTGCGGTGGGCCCCGAACTTCCACCGGCTGCTGCCCTCCGGGCGCAGTTCCAGGTCGTAGGTGGCTCCGGCTCGCATCGTGACGTCCTGCGGGATGGGCACGTCGTACCAGACGAAATTGGTCACCTTGATCGATTTGAGTGGGTACGGATCGTACCTCACCTCGTCCCGGATCACCCCGGAGGCCAGTTCCTGCGAATCCTCCAGGATGCGCCACCGCAGGCCCCCCGCGACGGTGGCGACGGTGGCCACCGACAACCCCGTGACACGTTTGTCGGAGGAGGGGGTGAAACGTTCCCGGATCGGCCTGGCGGCGTCGGCCTCGTAGGTGCGTCCGGGGTCGACGCTGCCGCTCTCCATGTCGGAGGACCCCTGTGATGCGCCATCAACGGTGGTGAGCTGCATGATCGGGGCGATCAGCCTCTGATCCGAGCCTGTCGTCGTGAGGTCGAGCCAGGTGCGTTCCGCGCCGGAGCCCGGGGAACGATCCCCGACCAGCGTCGCCCAGTCGATGTTGTTGAGCCACCTGGCGGGGCGGCCAATGGAGCTCGGGACGAGCACGTTGTTGCTGCTGATGAAATTCGCGGCCGGATTCGGATCGATGTTCTCCAGCACCACGTGGTACAGCTCGCCCGCGACCAGGGGCAGTGGGCTCTGCTCGAAGGTGAGCTCATCCAGCAGCGACTGAGATGACTTCGGGGCCAGGCCCGGGGTGAAGTGGGTGCGGGCCAGTGGAGAGCCATTCAGGACGGGCAGGTGCTCGTCGGAGCCGTCGTCGGGCAGCACCGTGATGCGGATCCTCCCGCCCGTGCCACTCGAATAGCCGGAGCCGGCCTGCCAGTACAGGCGGATCTTCTGCAGCAACCCGGCGATCACGGAACGGAACCGGATGGACACGATCCTGTCGGTCTTGTTGTACACGCCGACATTGGTGTTGTACAGGGTCGACATGGTGAACACGCCTGGGCCGTAGAGGCGGGCGAACTCCGCCGAGTCCAGACGTAGCCCACCCTCGGGTGGTAGCACCAGACGGGAGGGGTCCCCGGTGGGGGTGGGGGTCGGGCTCGTGGTTTCGGCGTGGGCGAGCGCGCCGGAAAGACCCAGCGACGCCGCGACTGACAGGCCCAGTACGCCGAGCGAACGACGTGAGATGTGGGGTTGGTCCGGGAAGAAGCTGTTCATTGCAATCCTTGTATCCCTCGTTGCATGGTCAACAACTCTACGAGCCCCGGCTGCGTGGTTCTGTCGTCCGGATGGCCAGTTTGGGGGAGTGTCCTACGCCGTCGGTTTGAAGGTTTCCATGGTCACCAGACCGTCGGGTCCGAAGTGCAGGGCGCGCACCTCCGAGACCACCATTGGTTTGTCCTTGATCCCGAGGCCTGCGTAAATCTCCGGCAGCACCGGGCGGTGTCCGCACACCGCGGTGGGGCGGTCCAGGTTCTTCAGCAGCTCGGCCATGAGTTTGCGCACCGCTTTCGGGTTCTTCGCCGCGGACTCCTCGGTGAGTTGATCGTAGGTTTCGATGCCGATCTTCTGGGTTTTCGCGTAGGGCTTGAGTGTTTCCTTGCAGCGTTCCGATGCCGAGCTGACGAGACGTTCGATCCCGAAGGCCGCCAGCACGTCGATGAGGCGTTCCGCCTGCGCCCGGCCCCTGCCCGAGAGCCGGCGTTTCTGGTCGTCACCGGACCAGTGTTTGCGTTGCATCGCCTTGGCGTGGCGGACGATCAGCAGTGCATTCGTCGGTGGGGTCTGGACGGCCGCCTCGATGATGGCGCGTTCATCCGGGTAGGTGACCTGCTCCAGCGCCGCCTCCACGGGAAACCACTTCACCGCCGACACCTCGTGGTCGGGCCGGCGGGGCCGTTGTGAAAGCACCGCGGAACGCCAGAAGTGGACGGCCTTCGGGCTCTTGTCGATCTTGTAGCGGATGCTCGGCAGCCGCAACCCCAGCCGGGCCTCCACCCCCGTCTCCTCCCGGATCTCGCGGACAGCGGTTTCCGGCAGCAGCTCGTCGGTTTCCCCCTTGCCCTTCGGAAGCGACCAGTCGTCGTAGCGTTTCCGGTGGATCAGCAGCACCTGGGGGCCGTTGGTGTGCTCGCGCAGCACCACACCCCCCGCGGAGACGATTTTCGGTTTCTTGCTCATCGGTTGCGCCTTCCCCGGGTGAGCCGGATCAGCTCCTCCTGCATGTCGCTGAGCGGCCTGCCCTCGGGGTCGGTGGTGTGGACCGACCAGGTGCGGTCCTTGAGTTCCCAGTGGACGGTGCGGTCATCGAAGGCTCGGTCGAAGAGATCCTTGATGCGGGCGATGTGCTCCGGGCTGGACAACCCGACGACGGCCTCGACGCGCCGGTCCAGGTTGCGGTGCATCAGGTCCGCCGAACCGATCCCGACGTTCGGGTTCCCGCCCGCCTCGAACCAGTAGATGCGGGAGTGTTCCAGGAACCGCCCCAGGATGGAACGCACCCGGATGTTCTCGCTCAGCCCCTTCACGCCGGGCCGGATGGTGCAGATGCCCCGCACCCACATGTCCACCTTCACCCCCGCCAGGGAGGCGCGGTAGAGGGCGTCGATGATGGCCTCGTCGACGATGGAGTTCACCTTGATGCGGATTCCGGACGGCAACCCGGCGGCGTGGTTGGCGATCTCGGTCTCGATGCGTTCCAGCAGGCCGCTGCGGATGCCGTGCGGTGCGACGAGCAACCTGCGGTACTCGGTCTGGTGGGTGATCCCGGACAGGTGGTTGAACAGGCGCGCCACATCGTCGGTTATGACGGGATTGGCGGTCAGCAACCCCATGTCCTCGTAGCTGCGGGCGGTCTTGGGATGGTAGTTCCCGGTGCCGACGTGGGCGTAGCGACGCAACCCGCCCGACTCCTCACGCACCACCAGCGACAGCTTGCAGTGGGTTTTCAACCCGACCATGCCGTAGACGACATGCACCCCCGCCTGCTCCAGCTGCCGGGCCCAGGAGATGTTGTTCTGTTCGTCGAAACGGGCCTTGATCTCCACCACCGCGAGTACCTGTTTGCCCGCCTGGGCGGCCTCGATGAGGGCGTCGACGATGGGGGAGTCCCCGGATGTGCGGTACAGGGTCTGTTTGATCGCCAGCACCGCCGGGTCGGCGGCGGCCTGCTCGATGAAACGTTGCACGCTGGTGGCGAACGAGTCGTAGGGGTGCTGCACCAGCACGTCGTGACGTTTGAGTGCCTTGAACAGGTCGGCGGGGTGGGAGGACTCCACTTCTGCCAGGTCCGGGTGGGTGATCGGCAGGAAACCCGGGTACTTGAGGTCCTCGCGGCGCGAGTCGTCCAGGGCGAACAGGCCGGTCAGGTCGAGGGGGGCTGGCAGATGGAAAACCTCGCCGGGCGCGACATCCAGCTCTCCGATGATGGTGGCGAGCATCGTCTCGTCGATGTCATCCTCCACCTCCAGACGCACGGGCGGGCGGCCCACCTTGCGTCGCAGCAGCTCCTTCTCCAATGCGTAGAGGAGGTTCTCGGCATCGTCCTCCTCCACCTCGATGTCCTCGTTGCGGGTGACTCGGAAGGTGGCGTGGTACAGCACCTCCATGCCCGCGAACAACTGCCCCAGGTGCCGGGAGATGATCTCCTCCAGGGGCACGAACCGCCCCTCCGCGAGCTTCACGAACCGGGACAGGTTGGTGGGTACCTTCACCCGGGCGAACTGTCTGGCGCCGGTCTCGGGGTTGCGGAGCAGCACCGCGAGGTTCACCGACAGCCCGGAGATGTAGGGGAACGGGTGCGACGAATCCACCGCGAGGGGGGTCAGCACCGGGAAGATGCGTTCCCCGAACAGGGTGCGCATCCGGTCCTTCTCCGCGGCGGTCAGTTCCTCCCAGGTGAGGATCTCGATGCCCTCGGCACGCAGTTGGGGCCGGATCTCCTGCTGGAACAGACGGGACTGTTCGGCGACGAGCTCGGCGGTGCGTTTCAGGATCGAGTCGTGCAGCTCACCCGGCCGGGCACCGGTGATGGTGGTCACCGCCACCCCGGCCTGGATGCGGCGTTTCAGGCCCGCGACCCGCACCATGAAGAACTCGTCGAGGTTGTTGGAGAAGATCGCCAGGAACTTCACGCGCTCCAGCAAGGGGATGCGTTTCGCATCGCGGGCCAGATCCAGCACCCGGTTGTTGAAATCCAGCCAGGCCAGTTCCCGGTCCAGGTAGCGGTGCTGCGGGAGCTGCCCGTCCTCGTGTTTGGTCATGGCGTTCCTCCTGGCCGGTAGGCGGTGTCGACGCTCAGGGTCCGGAAACCGGTGGCGGTGTACAACGCGACCACCCTTTCCTCGGAGGCCTCGACGTACAGCTCGGCGTTTTCGCACCCGGCGGAGTGCAGGTGCGCCAGTCCCGCGGTCAGCAGGGCCCGTCCCAGCCCGGCGCCCCCGTGGTCGGGATGGACCGCCAGGACGTAGACCTCACCCAGGGTCGCGTCGTGGCGTTTCGTCCAGTGGAAACCGGCCACCTCGTCGTCTTGGTGCGCCACCAGCAGCCCGGCGGCGTCGAACCATGGCTGCCGGGCCAGCGCCTGGAAGTCGTCGACGGTGAGCCGTCCCTGCTCCGGGTGGTGGGCGAAGGCCATTCGGTTGACCTCCACCACCCCCGCGGTGTCGGAGGGGTCGAAGGGGAGGATGCGGTATCCGGTGGGCGCGGGTACGGGGACGATGCCCGCCAAGGGGCGGCCCATCCGCAACAGCTCACGCACCGGGTGGAGTCCCAGTTTCTCCGCGATGGCGCGGGCGGCGGGCAGGGTGCGGAAGGCCCAGACGAAATACCCGGGACGGGCCTTGACGGCCTCGGCCACCAAGGAGGTGCCGAGACCCTTGCCCCTGGCTCCGGGGGAGACCGCCACCAGGATGGTGCCGTCGTGGTCGTCGAGGATCGCGAAACCGTCCCGGCGGGTCCACACCTCGCCCTTCCGGGCGCGGTCCAGCACCAGGAGGGCGGAGTCGTTGAGTGGGTTGAAACCGTCGTGGGCCTCGCAGGCCGCAGCTGTCACACGGGGGTCGATTTCAGGCATCGTGATCCTCCCAACGTGCCGCGAACCGGTAACCGACGTTGCGTACGGTCCCGATGAAATGGTCGAACTGGCCGAGTTTCGCGCGCAGCCTGCGAATGTGCACGTCAACGGTGCGGGTGCCGCCGAAATAGTCGTAACCCCACACCTTGCTGAGCAGCACCTCACGGGTCAGCACCCTGCCCTGGTGCTGCACCAGGTAGCGGAGCAGCTCGAACTCGGTGTAGGTCAGGTCGAGGGGTTCGCCGGCGATGGTCGCGTGGTAGGCGTCCTCGTCGATGCGGATCGGGCCGGCCACCAGGATGTGCGGCTGGCTTCCCGAGTGCAGCAGCAGCCGCAACCGGACGTCGACCTCCGCCGCCTCGCAGCCGTCGATCACGAAATCCGAGAACCCCCAGTCGTGGCTCAGCAACCCCAGGGCCGAGCCCGCGACCATGAGCAGCAGGGGCATGTCGGGGTGGGTCTGCCGGATGATGGTGGTGGCGGTGCGCGCCCAGGCGAGGTCACTGCGGGCGTCGACGACGACGGCGTCGACGAGGTCCATGCGACGCAGGGCCTCCTCCGCGCTCGCGGCGGTGCCGAGGTCGTGACTCAGCAGCGACAGGAAGTCGGGCGCCGGACCGGCGGCGGAGACCAGCAGAATCGAACTCACCACTCACCTCCCGGTCTCTGCGAGTCCCTATCGTATCGAGGTTTCACCCCCGGGCGGGGGGCAAGTCCTCCTGTGGGCGGGAGACGCGCAACCCGATGGGTGGGGGAACCTCGGCCGGCTCCCACCGCGGTCCGGGACGAGATGTCGCGTCGTTGCGGACCTGAACCAGGTGGCGCCCTGTCCCGCTTCGCCCAGAACCCCCGGGCTCCGGGCCGGAGATGCTCCGTCGGCCATGGCTTTCCCGTGCCGGAGTGCGGTCCCGAAGTCCAGGCGCGGCCGCGGATCGACGACTGTGGGCATTCCCGCGCGGGCAAGCGGTCCCGAAGTTCGGATCCTGCCCGTAGGGCGTCGCGCCGGGTGCGGGGTGACGGCGTAGCATGACCGCATGTCAAAGCGCCTGCCCGATGAGTACTTCCGGCAGACCGTCTCCGAATCCTCCGACGTGCGCACCGCGTCACCGGAGGGCGCGTTGGCGACCCCTTCCGGTGGTCGTGGCCGCAGGCCCCGGGGGGTCTCCCTGTGGTTGGTGATTGCCAGTTGCGTGGCAGCTGCGCTGGTCGGGGTCGTGGGAACTCGGCTGATGATGCAGCAGAACACCGAGAACTCCTCGCAGACCCCCATCCCATCCGCCACCAGCGTCCTCGACCTGACCCCCTACGACGGGGCCGTGGCCCCCGTTTCGGCGTCCCAGGCCGCCGGGAGGTGCTCCCAGGGTGGGGAGGACCGGGCCGCCGCGCTCCTGGACGGCCGGGCCGACACCGTTTGGCGCTGCCCCGGTGCCGGGGTCGGGGAGATGGTGAGTTTCACCTTCCAGCCCGGCACGGAACTGGTCGGGGTGCGGATCATCAACGGCGACACCACCGGTCAGGGCTACCGGGCAGGTCGCAGGATCTTGGCGGTGCGCTGGACCTTCTCCGACGGCTCCTGGGCGGTGCAGCCGCTCGACGTCAGCCACCCGGGGGATCAGGAGGTGCGATTCCCGCCCGTCACCACCAACGACGTCCTCATGACGGTGCTGTCCACCACAGAGCCGGGAAGCCCGGAAGCCGACACCAATGCCGTCGCTGTCTCCCACGTGGAGTTCCTGGGCCGCGGCTGAGGGAACACGTCGTCGGCTCCACCGGTCCCACTTTTCCCTGCCCACCTGTCCACCTGCCCACCTGTCGGTTCGCTGGCCTTGTTCCTGTTTTGCTGGGCTTGTTCACGTTTGCCTGCGCTGTGAGGCCAGCGAACACGAACAAGCCCAGCAAACCGGTGTTAGGGCCAGCAAACCGGTGATGGGGCCGGCAGCTGGGTCATTCCCAGTTCGCGGTGTCGATGAGGATGGTGATCGGGCCGTCGTTGACCGAGGCCACCTGCATGTCGGCGCCGAACCGGCCGCGTTCGACGGTGGCTCCGAGGGCCTCCAGTTCACTGGCGAGAGCCTCGACGATCGGCTCGGAGACCGGACCGGGGGCTGCCTTCGACCAGCCGGGACGGCGACCCTTCCGGGTGCTCGCGAACAGCGTGAACTGGCTGACCACCAGGATTGGGGCGTCCACGTCGCTGGCCGAGAGTTCGTCGTGCAGGATCCGCAGCCCCCAGATCTTCGCGGCCAGGGTTTTCGCCGTCGCGGCGTCATCGTCGTGGCCGACCCCGACCAGCACCAGCAGACCGGGCCGGGGCAGTTCACCCACCACCTCGCCATCGACTGAAACGCTGGCGGAGGAAACCCGGGTGATGACAGCACGCATGGGTGTTGTCTATCACGTTGTCCGGTGCGCGACGGGTAGGGTTGCGGTTCGTGGGAATGATCACTGCGTGGGTGCTTGTGGTGGCCGCCGCCGGGATCGCGGTCGTCGCGTTGGCGCTGGCCGCGTCCAAGCTGCTGCGTGGGTTCAAGGGACGAAAGGACTGAGCGTGGAGGGCTTCCAGAACATCGACATCGAGGTGCCGGAGGGTCTCAACCCGGAGCTGGTGGCTCTCGGCTGGCTCGTCGGTGCGTGGGAGGGATCCGGCAACGGCACCGACCACGAGGGCAACGACTTCACCTTCGAGCAGCGCATCGAGTTCACCCACAACGGCGGTGACTACCTGTTCTACGTTTCCCAGGCATTCGGTGTGGGAGAGGACGGGAAGTTCGACCAGCCGCTAGGGATGGAAACCGGTTTCTGGAGACCGAAACGCGACGCCTCCCTGGAGGTGACGCTCACGAACTCCGACGGCTGGACCGAGGTGCTGGTCGGGAAGATCCAGGTCACCCAGATCAGCCTGCTGACCGACGCCGTCGTGCGCACCGAGGGTGCCGCCGTCAGCCACGCCTCCGGACAGCGGCTGTACGGAAAGGTGGAGGGCGACCTGATGTACGCCCTCGACCGCTCCACCTCCGACCACGAGCTGCGGCCCCACATGTGGGCGCGCCTGGTGAAACAGTGAACGCGACCCTCGTCGAGGACGGCGTGGATGCCGGCCTCGTCTGGCACCACGGCAACCCGGTCGCGGAGGCGCGCGCCATTGAGGCCGGGGATGCGGTGGTGGACCTTTCCAACCGCGACATCCTGGAGATCACCGGGGCGGACCGGCTCGGCTGGCTGCACTCGCTGACCTCGCAGCATCTCGAATCCCTCGAACCGGGAAGCCCCTTCGAGGCGCTGATCCTCTCGCCGAACGGGCACGTCGAACACGTTCTGGCAGGGGTGGACGACGGGACGCGGATGCTGGCCTGGACCGAACCGGGACGCGCCGCCGCGCTGGTGAATTTCTTGGACTCGATGCGTTTCATGATGCGGGTTGAGGTGCGTCCCCGCGACGACCTGCGCCTGGCGTGGGTCGGCGACGACGTGGCGGTGCCCGACGACTGGGCGCGACGCCCCTCCTTGGGGGGACGCGAGGTGTTCCGCCCCGTCGACGAACCAATCCCCGCGGGCAGCCTCGCCGGGACCTGGGCCTTCGACGCGCACCGGATCGCCTCGGGAACACCGAGGATCTTCGTCGACACCGACGCCCGCACCATTCCCAACGAGATCGGCCTGTTCGGTACCCACCTCAACAAGGGCTGTTACCGCGGCCAGGAGACGGTGGCGCGCGTCCACAACCTGGGTCGTCCGCCCCGCCGCCTGACGCTGCTGCACCTCGACGGCACCGCCGAGGCGCTGCCCGCCGCCGGGTCCGCGCTGGAGCTGGGCGGCAGGGCCGTGGGCTTCGTCGGCTCCTCCGCCCGCCACCACGAACTGGGACCGATCGCCCTGGCACTGGTGAAACGGGCCATCCCCGTCGATGTCACCCTCACCGTTGACGGGATCGCCGCCGCCCAGGAAATCCTCGTCGACCCGGAGGTCGGCCTGCACTTCCGCGCCAACCTGCGCTGATCGCGACCGGTTCCCTCTCCTGAGGATTTTCCCAACTTCCCGTGGGGGGGGCTTGTGAGTGGCCCTCGCGCCGTTTACGGTGGCAACCAAGTCGAAACGTGGCGCGGGAACCTCCGGCAAGAGCCGAGAGCGGCGGGGAACCCATCCTCGGAGCGTCGGAGATCGAACCAGCCGGGCGGGTTCCATCGCTTCTGCACAAACCGAATTACCAGAAGACGCGTGCCCCGCCCCGGGGTGTCGGTCCGGGTGGGTGACGGTTCGCCACCGGGCCAACCCGATGAGCACCCTGGTGCGGTCCGGGCACCTCCACAGGAGTGAATCAGTGTTCATTTCCCGATCCCAGTTTCCCGTTCCGAAGATCCGGGCGGTCGGTTTCCTCCCGGCTCCCCGTCCGGACCCCTGGTGAATCCTGTCGCTGAGCGGTCAGCGGTCCCCAACCGGTGAGGACCGGCTGTTCAGAACCCCCTGAAAACCCGGGGCGCGGGGATTTCCGCGTCGCCCCGAGGTGAGTCACACCCGAAAGCGAAAGGAAAGAAAATGACCATCGAACGACCCGGGATTTCCCGGCGAAGCCTTCTGACCACCACCGCCGTCGGTGTGCCCGCGATGGGTCTGCTGGGGGCAGCGAACCTGTTCGGTGCGGCCACGGCGAAAGCGGTTCCCCCGGTAACCGTCGACGGCTACTGGGGTCCGCAGACAACCACGGCGTTCCAGTGGCTCTTCGGAACCGTTCAGGACGGCGTGGTTTCCAGCCAGCTCGCATCCCAGTCGGCACCCAACACCGGCCTGGCAGG
This sequence comes from Arachnia sp., assembly GCF_057238465.1. Taxonomy (NCBI): domain Bacteria; kingdom Bacillati; phylum Actinomycetota; class Actinomycetes; order Propionibacteriales; family Propionibacteriaceae; genus Arachnia; species Arachnia sp. Next base: position 213,714 of record NZ_DBHHFZ010000004.1, on the reverse strand, counting down.
AGGCTGGGAGTGGGTTCCGGACGCCAACGCGGAGGGATCGGCCGTGATCCGCGCCATCCAGGAGAACCTCAGGATCCCGGTTGACGGGCTGATCGGCCCCACCACCATCAGCGCCATCCAGGCGCACGAGAGCCAACCACAAACCGGTGTTCTCAAGGCCGGTTCGCAGACCATCAAGATCGTCCAGCAGATGCTGAGCTACGGAAGGTTCTGAAATGCCGAAAAGGGGTGGTGTCCCGGTCGGGACACCACCCCTTTCGTGTTCTCGTGACATCCTAGGAACACGCGAACGGCGCGGGCCACCATTCCGGGATGCGGCCCGCACACACCCACCAGGGAGACGGGAGGCGGGACATGGACATTGATGTGCTGGTCGTGGGGTCCGTGAACGAGGACGTCGTGGTCTTTGTGGAACGGCTCCCGGATCCCGGGGAGACGCTCCTGGCCTCCGGCTCCGCGATCGCCTGCGGAGGCAAGGGGGCCAACCAGGCCGTCGCCGCGGCCCGCAGCGGGGTCCGGGTGGCAATGGCCGGTGCCGTTGGCGACGACGAGGCGGGACACCGGCAGGCCGAGGCCCTCGAAGCGGCGGGCGTGGACATCCGGTGGCTGCAGCGGCTGACCGGTGTACCCACCGGCACGGCATTCATCCAGGTCGATACCCAGGGGGAGAACACCATAGTCGTTGCCCAGGGGGCCAACGCCCGGGTGTCGCTCCCGGCCGGTGACATCGAGGCCCGGGTCATCGTGACGCAGAACGAGATACCACCGGCCGTCCAGCGGGAGGCGGGCGAACTCGCCGTCCGCACCGGGGCGCGGCTGGTGATCAACGCCGCCCCTGCGCCCGGGAGCCCGCCATCCTGGTACGGAAACGCGGATCCCCTCGTGGTCAACGAACACGAGGCCGCGCAGCTGGCGGCATCGAACGAGGTCGGTGCCGAACTGCTCCGCCGGCTGCGGGAACGCACCGGGGCCCGGAGCCTCGTGATGACCCTGGGGGCCCGCGGGGCCCTCGTCGACGACGGGACCGGGGTGCACGTGATCCCGCCGGTGGTCGTGGAACGGGTGGTCGATGCCACCGGCGCCGGGGACACCTTCGTCGGTGCCCTGGCGGCCCAGCTGGCTCGGGGGGAGGAACTGGTGGCGGCGGCCTGCGCCGCGAACGGGTCCGCCGCGGAGGCCGTCACCTGGCCGGGAGCCCGCCCGCCCGCCGGCTGAACGCGCAGCCGACGGGCGGGGCGAGGATTTCGCGGGAGGGCATTTCCCAGAAGCTGGTTGAGCCGACCCGCGAACGTCAGCGAGCAGGACGTGCGAAACCATGCGGTGGTGTCCGGAGAGTTGAGGTAGGTGTTCTCGGACCGCCGGCGAATGGTGTCGGCTAAACCGGTTTCGCTGCCCGCGGTGCCCTCTGAAACGGGTCAGAGGGCGGCGATGGCGGCTTCGTAGTCGGGTTCCTGCTTGATCTCGGGAACCAGCTGGCTGTGAACCACGTTGCCCTTCTCGTCGAGGACGACGACGGCGCGGGCCAGGAGACCTTCGAGGGGACCGTTGATCATGGTCACTCCGTAGTTCTCACCGAAGGTGGTGCGGAAATCGGAGGCGACCGTCACGTTCTCGATGCCCTCGGCACCACAGAAACGGGCCTGCGCGAACGGCAGGTCGCGGGAGATGCAAAGCACCTTGGTGTTCTCCAGCTGGGCGGCGCGCTCGTTGAAGGTGCGCACGCTCATGGCGCAGATGCCCGTGTCGATGGACGGGAAGATGTTGAGAATCAACCGGGAGCCGGCGAAATCGGCGAGGGAGACGGGAGAGAGGTCGTTGCCGACCAGGGCGAACCCCGGGGCCTTGGCGCCGACGGCAGGCAGTGAGCCGTGGGTGTGGACGGGGGTCCCGTCCAGGGTGATATCAGTCATGTAATGAATCATTGCCGATCCCGTCCCCGGATCAAAGGAAAACCGGCCGGGGATGGAACGGTTGCTGTGGCGTGACAAGCTTGGTGCATGAGCCAGAACCTGCGTGAATTCATCGACATGGTGCGCAACGAGGGGTACACCGTCGGTGATGTTCACGGGGAGGACCAGTACCTCATCGACCCGCTCGGTGACGCCGTCGAGACCTGGCGGGACAAATACCCCTACGACACCCTCCTCGGGCGCGACAGGTACGAGGCGGAGAAACGCCAGCTGCAGATCGAGCTGTTGAAGTTCCAGTACTCGGCCCAGGACAACGGCACCAAACACATCATCCTGTTCGAGGGACGCGACGCCGCCGGCAAGGGTGGGGCGATCAAACGCTTCACCGAACACCTCAACCCGCGCGGGGCGCGGGTCGTGGCGTTGACGAAACCCACCGAGAAGGAACGCGGACAGTGGTACTTCCAGCGTTACATCGAGCACCTCCCGACCGCCGGGGAGATCGTGCTGTTCGACCGTTCCTGGTACAACCGCGCCGGTGTCGAACGGGTGATGGGTTTCTGCACCGACGAGGAGTACCGCATTTTCATGAAACAGGCGCCGGTTTTCGAACGGATGCTCATCGAGTCCGGGATCACCGTTACGAAGCTGTGGTTCTCCGTCACCCAGCGGGAGCAGCGCACCCGGTTCGCGATCCGGCAGCTCGACCCGGTGAGGCGTTGGAAACTCTCGCCCATGGACCTCGAATCCCTCGACCGCTGGGAGGACTACACCCAGGCGAAAGCCGCCATGTTGAAGCAGACCGACACCGAGATGGCGCCGTGGTACCGGATCAAGTCCAATGACAAGAAACGCGCCCGGCTCAACGCCATGCGCCTCTTCCTCGACCTCCACGACTACGACGGCAAGGACCCGTCGGCGATCAAACCCACCGACCCGCTGATCGTGCAACGCGGCCGCAAGAAATGGGCGAAGAAGAACGCCGACGGCGAGATCGTCCAGCCCGACGAGAACGAGGACTGATGTGGGGCACCAGACGCCCCGCCGCCCGCGGAGGGCGGCGGAAACCGTTCCGGAGTGCAATCAGGCCGGCTCGGCCTCTACCATGATTCGCAGGAGGAGGAGATGAGCGAGAACCAGTGGCCCGACCCCGGCCAGGACACCTCTCCGCAGTCATTGAGGGAGAGCAACATCGGCCTGATCGTCGTCCTGTTCCTGATCCTGGCGGTGGGCATTGGATCCGGCGTGTGGTGGGTGCTCCGGAATGGACAGGAGACCCTCGGCCCCGAGGCCAGCGCATCCGCCCCGCCTCCTCAGCCCACTCCGACGCAGGCCGCCAGCGAGCCGCTGGAACCGACGACACCCACGCAGGTCACCAGTGGGCCCCAGGGGTCGGTCACACCCACGCTGCCGCGGGTGAGCAGCAAGCAGCCGGTTCCCGCCATGCCGAGGAAGTTCGGTGATTTCGAGGCCAAGGGCGCGGGGAAAAGCGACGCCTATGTCACCTACTGGACGCCGAAGAAGGACAAGTTCTTCATAGTCGCCCACCTGTCGGGTGGCTCCGTCGACTCGTACACCAAGGGCCTGAAGGGTGTGAGAACCATCGGGAAGACCGCCTGCGGAACCAATGATTTCGGGGGATACGAGTGCTTCGCCCAGGTGCACGGTGGCGTCGGGAGGACGACCATGGGGCCGAGCGGAACGCTGGACGAGCTGGCGGAGATCAGCAGGAGTTTCTACGAGGCCTGGAAGTGAACCCCCGGACCGCACACGGCCGTTGCGGGGGCCCCGGGGTCGGCGTGGGGATCACGGAAGTTCCGTCAGGGCGTTGATGAGCGCCGCCAGTGGACGCAGCCCGTGGTCGTTGATGCGCTGGGAGTTCGCCGACGGGGTGACACCCTCGAGTTTTGCCGCCGTGGCGTTGTCCAGCCCCGCCCGCAGATGCACCCAGCTTCTCCGGGCCCCCGGGCTGAGGGCCGCCAGCTGGGCGTCTATCACGCGCAGCACGGGGTCGACGAGGGGATTCGCGACGGCGCGGGCGTCGATCAGCGCCGTGCGGGAGGTGCGGTTCCCGGGTTGCCGGGACAGGGTCTCCGCGCGTTCGATGGCCTCCCGGGCCCGCCACCAGGCCGATCCGTCCTGGATGCCGCGTTTCGCGTCTATGATCCGCACCTCCCCGCCGCCCAGCCCGCAACGCACCTCCGCGATCCCCAGCAGCTCGTCGCGCAGCCGCAGCATCACCGCCACCGCCTGCCCGAGGGTGGCGTAGACGCCCTGGACCTCGTCGCCCACGGTCACGCGCAGCGGATCCAGGGGCGGATGGGCTTTGTTGCAGGAGTCGATGGCCGCCAGCAGAGCCCTGTGGACGTGTGCCCGGTCGGAGCTGCGGGAGCGCACCACGTCACCCAACAACGCCACACATTCAGGAAAACCCTTCATATGAATGATTTTAAGGGATGCTCTTCATTCAATGTTCCCGGGGGGTCTCGGTAGTCGCCGCGATTTCGCCAGGCCCAGGACGTGGTCGCGGAACAGCGTGGCCGAGGGCAGCATGCGGTGGCCCGCCGCCCAGCTGAGGCCGATGTCGCGGAAGGCGTCGTCCTCGGCCAGGACCTGCAGCCGCACCCCGGGGACGCTGCGGCCGGGGGCCAGCGCCACCCCGAGGCCGGCTGCGACGTAGCCGTAGAGCGTCGGCAGGTCGTCTGCCACGAGCCCCACCTCGGGTTCAACCCCGTGGCGGGACAGCAGGGAGTCCGTGACGATGCGCAGCTGTGATGTCTGGCGCATCGCGACGAGGCGTTCCCCTCCGAGGCGGGTGATGGGGACCGGGTTCCTGGTGGCGGCGAGCGGATGTCCCTCGGGCAGCAGCAACCGGATCGGTTCGCGCAGCAGCCCCCGCCAGTGGTGGGCCCGGCTGTGGGGTCTGAGCGTGGTCAGCTCCAGGTCGACATCGGAGTCCGTCCCGGTGGCCGGGATGGTCTCGTCGCGCCTGGCGCTCAGATCCAGCTGCACGTCGGGATGTCTCTGCAGGAACCCGGCCACGATCCCGGGCACCAGCCACTCCCCGAGCGAGTGCGGGAAGGCGAGGGTCACCAACCCCGATTCCGGGTCCATCAGCTGGGCAACCTCGGCCAGGCCGTCGTCGAGTTGGTGGAGCATCGCGTCTACGTGGTGCTTGAACGTCGCCCCGGCGCGGGTGAGGCGCAGGACGCGCCCCTCGCGCCGCAACAGGGGGGTGCCCACCTCCTCGGAGAGCCTGGCCAGGGCCCGCGAGATCCCGGGTTGGGAGGTCCACTCCAGCTCGCTCACCTCGGTGACGGTGGCGCCGTCGGCGACGAGCTGGAACCAGCGGAGGACATTCGTATCCATATTCATAACCTAGCTGCATGGATTATCTTGCAAACAGGTATTGGACGCATGGGATCTCCCGGCGCAGCATTGAGTCATGAGCATCCGTGACTTCCTCAACCGCTTCCTCGATTCCGAGTTCGGCATCTACCCCGCCACCCGCGGCGCCGTGGTGGTGATGCCGACCCTGACTGCCCGTCCCGCCATCATCCGCACCTCCGAGAACGTCGAGCACGCCGAGGTGAGCTGGCCCGGACGCGACTGGGCCACCGCCCACTGACCTCCTCGGTTTTCCCGTCCGGGGTCGGATCGTGAATGCGATCCGACCCCGTACCTTTTCCCGGAAGGCTCGCGGGCCGAAGCCATCCTCCCGGAGCCAATCGAGCCGGGTCGTGTGGAGCTGGTTGAGCCGGGCCGCGAGGGACGAGCGGCCCGTGTCGAAACCATCTGGCAGCCGAACAACAAACCTGACCACAGGACCCCGGACGGGCGCACGATGGTTTCGACGCGACCAGCTCGCTGCCGCTCGCAGGCCGGCTCAACCAACTTGATGTGAGACGGTTTCGGCCCGGGGCCGCGGCTGGTCATGGCGTTCGCAATGTGTCCTAACCACCCCAGCAGGTGCGCACGCCGTACTCGACGTTCTTCGACGTGACGCCCGGTGCCGGTGATCCGGTGACCAACTCGGTGCCGGTGGCCAGGTAGCCTGACGGTTCCCTTCCCTCCCGGACCTTCGTGACGATCGCCTCGACGCCCTCCCGCGCCATGTTCTGCGGGAACTGCATGGCCGTTGCGTCGATGTCGCCGGGGCGCACCGAGTTCTTCATGGCCTCGCAACCGCCGTCGACGGTCACCACCACAACCTTCGACAGGTCCTTGCCCGCCGATTTCAACGCCGTGACGGCACCCTGAGCGGCGGGTTCGTTGACCGCGTAGACCACGTTGATGTCCGGGTTCTTCGTCAGGGCCTCCGCCATGGCCTGCTGCGCCAGGTCCCGGTCCCCCTCGCTGTTGGCCTGGTCCACCACCCAGCCCGAACCTGACTGGACACCGAAGCCCTCCTGGAAACCGGCGCTCCGGTTCTCACCCGAGGTGATGCCGGGTGACAGGTTCAGCATCATGATCTGCGGGCTCAGGCCGAGCTCGTCGATCTTCGCCCGGGCGTAACGCCCTATCAGCTCCCCGGCCCGCTTGTTGTCGGTGCCGAAGTAGGCGTTCGTGGTCTCCTGCGGCTCCATGGGGGTGTCGAGGGCGATCACGGTGATGCCCTTGTCGCGTGCCGCCTGGATGTCGGGGGCCAGGGCCGTCGAGTTCGTCGGGGCGATGAGAATGCCGTTGACGCCCTTGTCCACCATCTCCTTCAGGGCGGTTCGCTGCGAGTCGACGTCGACATCGCTGTTGCCCGTCGCGGTGGTGAGCGTGGCACCGGCCTTGCGGGCCGAGTCCTCGGCAACCTTGCGCAACGTCACCCAGTAGGGGTTCGTCTCCTGTTTGGTGATGAGCCCGATGCTGACCGGTGGCCGGTTGTCGGAGCAGGCACCCAGGGCGGCGGTGATGATGACGGTCAGGGCGGCGGCCAGCCACTTGGACAGGGCTTTCATGATGCTTCCTTCCTGGTGTGGAGCAGGTCGTAGGCGGCGTAGGCGGCCACGAGCGCCAAACACACGGCCGGCACGATGAAACCGACCGCCGAACCCGCGACATCCATCACACGGGCCTGGACCATCGGGATCAGGGCGCCACCGAGGATGGCCATCACCAGGCCCGCGGAACCGAACTTCGCGTCGTCCCCGAGGCCATGGAGGGCCATGCCGTAGATGGTGGGGAACATCAGCGACAGCGCCGCCGAGATGCACACCACCGCGACCAGGCCGATGATGTTAAGCACGAAGATCGAGGTCAGGCAGCAAGCCACCCCGAAGAGCGCCATTGCGAGCAGCAGCAGCGCGGGACGCACGATACCGAGCACGAAGACCATCACGAACCGGGCCACCAGGAACAGCAGGAGGCTGCCCTGCAGCCACCAACCGGCGGCCTCGGGGGAGGTGCCCACCACGTCCTGGGCGTAGATGATGGTGTAGGTCCAGGTGCAGGTCTGGGCGGCCACGTTGAAGAACTGCGCACCCACTCCGTAGCGGTACAGCTTGTTTCCCCACAGGCGCCCGAACCGCCCGTGTCCGCCCTCGGCGACGGCCTCCTGCGGGGGCAACGGGAGCCTGCGGAACGCGATCAGCAGCCAGATGATCACCAGAGCCATCGCGATTCCGAGGTAGGGGCCGAGCACCAGGCCGAGATCGGCTTCCTGTGCGGCGAGGGCCTCTTCCTCGCTCATGATGGATTTCGCGGTCTCGGGGGTCAGGTGGGGCAGGATCAGCACCGCGCCCATCAGCACACCCAGGTTGGCGCCGATCGGGTTGAAGGCCTGCGCCAGGTTCAATCGCCGGGTTGAGGTGGATTCCTCACCCATCGCGATGACAAGGGGATTCGCCGAGGTTTCGAGGATGGACAACCCTGCGGCCAGGGTGAACAACGCCAGCAGGAACATGGCGTAGGTGAGGGTCTTGGCCGCCGGGATGAACAGGAAACCGCCGGCCGCAGCCAGGCCGAGACCGGTGAGCAGACCGGCCTTGAAACCGAACCGCTGGTTGATCATCGCGGCCGGGATGGCCAACAGGAAGTAGGCACCGTAATAGGCGAACTGCACCAGTGATGACTCGAGGATGGTCATGGTGAAGATGCTCCGGAACACGCCGACCAGCACATCGGTCAGGTTGGCGGCCGTGCCCCAGGCGGCGAAGCACAGCAGGAGCAGCAAGAACGGGACACGCAACTCCTTTGCTACTAGCGCGGGACGTTGCTGGGGTGACGGGGCGGTCATGTGACCTCCTGTTTCCGGGCGTCTTCGCCCTCTAGGGTCCCGTCAGTTTAACTCCGGAGCGGGGTGATCATCCCATGGTCCGTGAAAATCCGTGGAGCAAATGTCGGTGGCGGGTGGGAGGCTGGTGTCATGGAAACGTACTCGTGGGCCGGGGTGGTGGTGCTGGGATTCCTGCTGGCGACACTGGCGGGCACGCCGGTGGTGCGCGGGCTGTTCCGGCTGGTGGACTGGCAGACCCGCCGCGAGGCCTTGCGGCGTGAGGCCGCCGAGGCGGGGGAGGGCGGTCCGGAGCTGATAGACCTCAGGCTGGTCAGGGCCGGGAAAGAGCTGCCCGGGGGACGCTGGCTCGGGTTGCTCGAACGCGCCGCAACCTACGCTTGCATAGTCGCCGGGTTTCCCGCCGGGATTGCGGTTGTGATGGCGGTCAAGGGGTTCGGTCGCTACCCGGAGCTGCGCACCCCCGACGCCGCCAAGGGGGAGCGGTTCATCATAGGAACCCTTGCCAGCCTGCTGTGGGCGACCCTGTGGGCGGGGGCGGTGCTGCTGCTTCGTTGACCTCTCAAAGCTGGCTGAAATGGCGTGGAAACGCCCCCTCCGATGCTGCTCCCGATCAGTTGGGTGATGTAGCCTTCGGGCTGTTCATGATGAGGGGGAGGAACCAATGCCGGAGATCATCGTCGGCGCCTACGCGGCAATGCCGTTCGAAAAAGAAGACCAGGAAAAATTCTACGCGGAACTGGCGGAACGAAACCTGGCCACCGCTCTCGAAATTCCTTTCACGGATTCCATTCACGAGGACCCGGACTGGTTCGTCGCCCAAGTGCGTGGCCGGTTCCACCGCGGCGTCGTCACGGCCCTCCCCGGCACGATGAAACGGTTCGCGGAGGAACCCTCCTTCGGGCTGGCATCCAACGACGACGAGGGGCGTCGGGCGGCGGTCGAATGGGTCACCGGTGTGCGTCGCGCAGCCGAGGAACTGAACCAGCTGACCGGGGAGGAAACCGTTTCTTTTGTTCACATCCATTCGGCCCCGGGGGTCAGGGCATCGGCCGACGCCTTTCGGCGTTCCCTGGCCGATCTGGAAGCCGATGACGGATTCCTGGCGGAGATCGTGATTGAGCACTGCGACGCCTATTCGCCGATTTTTCCCGGGGACAAACGATTCCTGAGTCTCATCACCGAACTCGCCGTCGCGGATGAATGCGGATTCGCGATCAACTGGGGTGGTTCCGCCCTCGAATGGCAGAACCCCAACCGCCCGCGCCAGCACGTCGAGATCCTCGCCGAGGCCGAGCGGCTGCGCGGCCTGATCTTCTCCGGGGTCGCGGCCGTCGACACCCGCTGGGGGAGGGCGTGGGCCGACCTCCAACTGCCCCTGTCCACCGACGAGCCCGCATCCTTGATGACCCCGCAGCGCGTGACCGAGTGCCTGGCCCTTGCAGGGGACCGGGTCGCCTACCTGGGGGCGAGGGTCAAGGCCCCGGCCGAGGCCGACGTCGAGGCCCGGCTCAAGGTCGTGGCCTCCGTGGTCGATCTGCTGAAACCCCAGGACTGACCGCGGTCAGCGTCGAAACCTCCCGCCCCGAAGCGGATTGAGCAGACTCGAAAATCTTCCAGTTTCAGGACAGGAAGCTCAGGTGCTGGCTCAACCAACTTGGGAAGGGGCTGGTCAGCCGCGCTTCAGGCGGGCGCGGTCCTTCTGTCCCAGCACCACCTTGCGGATCCGCACCACCGCGGGGGTGACCTCCAGGCACTCATCGGCGGCGCAGAACTCGAGTTGCTGTTCCATCGACATCAGGCGCGGCGGGATGAGGCGTTCCAGCTCCTCACCCGTGGAGGAACGCACGTTGGTGAGTTTCTTCTCCTTGGTGGGGTTGACGTCCATGTCCTCGGGGCGGGGATTCTCGCCGACGATCATGCCCTCGTAGACCTCGGCCCCCGGGCCAACGAACAAGATGCCCCGCTCCTGCAGGTTGAACAGCGCGTAGGAGGTGACCACCCCGGTGCGGTCGGCCACCAGGGAACTCGTCGGGCGGGTGCGGAAATCCCCGGCCCACGGTTCGTAGCCCTCCGCGACGTGGTTCATGATCCCGGTGCCGCGGGTCTCGGTCAGGAACTCGGTGCGGAACCCGATCAGGCCGCGCGCCGGAACCAGGAACTCCATCCGCACCCAGCCGGTGCCGTGGTTGACCATCTGCTCCATGCGGCCGCGCCGCAACCCCATCAGCTGTGTGGTCACACCGACGAACTCCTCGGGGGCGTCGATCGTGAGGCGCTCGATCGGTTCGTGCACCTTCCCGTCGATGATCTTCGTCACCACCTGCGGTTTGCCGACGGTCAATTCGAAACCCTCGCGCCGCATCATCTCCACCAGCACCGCCAGCTGCAGCTCGCCGCGGCCCTGCACCTCCCAGGTGTCGGGACGGTCGGTCGGTTTCACCCGGATCGAGACGTTGCCGATCAGTTCCTGCTCCAGCCGTGCCTTCACCAGCCGAGCGGTCAGGTGCTTGCCCGACCTGCCCGCCAGCGGGGAGGTGTTGATGCCGATGGTCATGGAGATCGACGGTTCGTCGACGTGGATCAGCGGCAGCGGTTTCGGGTCTTCGGGATCGGAAAGGGTCTCTCCGATGGTGATCTCCGGGATGCCGGCGATGGCGACGATGTCGCCGGGACCGGCGGATTCGGCCGGGACGCGTTCCAGGGCCTCGGTGACCAGCAGCTCGGTGAGTTTCACGTTCTGGACGCTGCCGTCGTGGCGGCACCACGCCACCTGCTGGCCGCGTTTCAGTTCACCCGCCACCACCCGGCACAGCGCCAGCCTTCCCAGGTAGGGGGAGGCGTCCAGGTTCGTCACGTGCGCCTGGAGGGTGGCGCCCTCCTCGTAGGAGGGTGCGGGCACGTGTTCCAGGATCGTCTCGAACAACGGTTCCAGGTTCGGCGAGTCCGGCATCTCGGAGTCGGCGGGCTGGTTCAGGGATGCGCGCCCCGCCTTCGCGGAGGCGTAGACGATCGGGAAGTCCAGCGCGTCGGAGGCGTCGTCGTCGAGCAGATCCATGAACAGGTCGTAGGTCTCGTCCACCACCGCGGAGATCCGGGCGTCGGCACGGTCCACCTTGTTTACCACGACGATCAGCGGCAGCTTCTTCGCCAAGGCTTTGCGCAGCACGAACCGGGTCTGCGGCAGCGGCCCCTCGGAGGCGTCGACCAGCAGCACCACGCCGTCGACCATCTCCAGGCCCCGCTCCACCTCACCGCCGAAGTCGGCGTGACCGGGGGTGTCGATGATGTTGACGGTCACCTCCCGGCCGTCGGGCATCCGGTGCCGCACGGCGGTGTTCTTCGCCAGGATCGTGATGCCCTTCTCGCGTTCCAGGTCCATGGAGTCCATGACCCGCTTGTTGACGTCGGCGCCCTCCCGGAAGGCACCCGACTGCCACAGCATGGCGTCGACGAGCGTCGTCTTCCCGTGGTCGACGTGGGCGACGATCGCAACGTTGCGCAGGTCATGACGAATGGGCATACGGGCTCCTAGGAGGTTCGGTGGCAGGGCCGCGGGACAGTGTACGCCCCGGGAACCAGTGTTTTGGCACGAAACGGCCCCGGGCGGATCGCGCCCGGGGCCGGGAAGAGGAGGAATCAGCCCTTGAGTTTCTCGACCTGGGCCTTGAAAATTTCTGTAATGATTTCCGAGGGGGGTTCTTTGTCGTTGAGATTCAGCGACTGGGTAATGATGGTGTTGCCATTGATGCTGCCGATCAGCAGGTAGCCCTTGGTTTTCACCGGTTTGCCGCCGAAGGTGGAATCGGAGGTGACTATCACTGCGACGAGGTCGTTCACGCCCTCGACTGCGGGCGCCTGCTGCATCTCGATGCTCTGCTTGAAGGGGTTTCCGGCCGCGGTTCCACTGATCGAGGAGCACTTCTGCGCGTATTCTTTGTACTTGCCGGGGGCTTCGGAATCGGAGCTCAGCAGGAGCGACGCGCCCCCGGTCTGGGTGACCCCCGAGGCGCCCGCCACGAGTTGCGTGATACTCGTGCTGAAGCACTCGGCGGGTTCGATTTGGGCATCGGCACCCTTGGCAATGCTGTCCAAGTCCGGGATCTCGGACATCTCCTTGAGAGTCACCCCCGCGACCTCACCGGTCAGGATCTTGGAGGCCAGATCGGGATCAGCCTCTTTCTTCTGAGCGGGGGCGGCGGAGTTCTGAGTGGTCTCGGAGGTCTTCGAGTCCTGCGACCCTGTCTGCTGCTCGGCGGGTGTGGAACCCGAACATGCGCTCAAGCCGATGGTGAGGGCGGCCAGCGAAGCAGCTGCGATATGGGGGAAACGACGGAACATGGTTAATCCTCGCGATTGGTTCAACGAACGACCCCAGTGTCGCACCCGCCGAGGTCAACTCCTGGCATTTACGGCACAGACGGCCCGTCTACGGGGCTGTTGACCTCGGGTGTTTCCCGCGTGTTGCCGGTGTCTTGCGGGAGGCATGACGCCGCTGTTCAAAGCGACCGCGAAGATCTCGTGTCCGGTTTTGCGCCTGGGATCCCACAGCGAGTTTCTCGATGCCGGCCGCCTCACACGGCAGAGCCGAGCCGGTGCTCCTCGAACCGATGGGACATGGTGTCCCACGACCCGGCCCGGACGGGTCGCGCCGGGGCCGGGCCGGGGCGCGGGGTCAGCCGTTTAGTTTCTTGACCTGGGCCTTGAAAATTTCCTTTGCCACCTCGGCGGAAGAACCCGGGTCGTCTGATGACAGGCGCGTACGAACCACGACGTTGATGTCACCGACATTGCCGTCGATGACGATCAGCCGTGGGGTGGTTCCCGTCGTACTTGCACCGTCGTCGTGCCAGATGGTCGTCGTCGCGACGACGTCGCTGGCGCCCTCGACATCAGGTTCCGGCAGCAACTCCACGTTCATGGTGAAGGGCGCTGAACCGGCGGTTCCGCTGGCGGAGGGGCACCTCTGCGCGTACTCCCTGTGTTTTCCGGGGGAGGACGTGTCGGAGCCCAGCATGACCGTGGCGGTTGTGACGTCGTCTTTTGCCTGGGAGGCCACCTCGGGAGATCCGAGGCCGGTCGTGAGGCATTCGGGGGGATCGACCTCGCAGTCCCCGCAGTGACCGAAGATGCTTTCTATGTCGTGTGGAAGCATGATCCGGTCGATTTCCTGGAGTTCGACACCGGCGACCGGGCCTGTCAGGAGTTTGGCGGACAGGGCGGAACCGGAGGACGAGGACGCGTCGGCAGGGCTCGGGGACGCGGTCGCTTCGAGGCTTCCGGTGGCCTGTGAGGCCCGGGAATCCTGCTGCGGGGGTGTCGTCTGCCGGTTGGTGGATGAGGCCCCCGAGCAGGACCCCAGGGCGAGGACCGTCAACAAGGTGATTGCGATGGCGGAAACGTGACGGAACATGAATCCTCCTTGCGATTGGGAATGGGCCGGGCATCATCGCATCCCGGTGGGTCCCCGGCCCCGGGAGAAGCGGAGGACGACCTGCGGAGGGCTCGTATCCGCAGGTCGCCTCGGGGCCGGGGCCGGATCTCAGCCGTTGAGTTTCTTGACCTGGGCCTCGAAGATCTTCACGGCGGTGTCGAGGGACGCCTCCTTGCCCGTGGCGGATACTGGGTGTGCCTGGACCGTGACGTTGATGTCACCGACGTTGCCGGTGACCAGGTAGGTGGAGAAGCCCGCGTCGCCATCCGTGCCGGAGAAACCGTGGTAGGTCGTCGTCGCGACGACATCGGTGGCGCCGTCAATGGTGGGGATCTGCTGTGTCTGGATGTTCGTCAGGGCGTCCGTGTCGCCGAGGCGGTTGGTGATCTCGGCGCACCTTCGCGTGTACTCCTCGTGCTTCCGGGGGGAGGACGTGCCGGTGCCCAGCGCGACCCGGACATTCTCGTTCTCGACCTCCCCCTCGGAGCCCACGACTAGCTGCTCGATACCGGTGGCCTCACAGCCGGCGGGATCAATCGTGGCCTCGATGTCGCTGTCGTAGTAGGGGTTCTCCAGGTCGGGGAACGGACTGCTGGCGTCCTCGTGCACCCGCACCTGGGCGAGGGTGAAACCGGCCACCTGGCCGATCAGGAGCTTGGAGGACAGTTCGGCTTTGAGGGCCGCCGGATCCGTGGGGGCCGCGTCCTCGGGTTTCGACTGTGTCGGTTCGGGAGCGGGGGAGGAAGTGGTCTCAGCGGGGGAGGAAGTGGCCTCGGCGGGGGAGGAAGTGGCCTCGGCGGGGGAGGGGGCGGTGTTCGAGCAGGCGCTCAGACCGAGGGTGAGGGCGGCCAAGGATGTGATCACGACGGTGGAGATGCGTTGGCTCATCGGAGTTCCTTCAGTCCGGGGATTTGCGGCCACGAATGGTGTGGTGCGGAGGTGGTCCGCTCCGTCAATCTGGATCGTTTCACTCTGTGGACAGGATACGGGAAACACTCTCCCTGGCGGCAGCGGGATCGCCGGAAGCGAGCGCTGCCTCGGCGGCCCGGCGGCAGTCCTCGACGGTGACCCGGGCCAGGGCGCGACGCACCGGTTCCAGTGCGCGCAGGGCCATGGACAGCGACGTCACCCCGAGCCCGACCAGCACCGCAGCCAGTGCGGGATCGGCCGCGGCCTCCCCACAGACCCCCACCGGTTTGCCCGCGCATCTTCCCGCGTGGCCAACCATGCCGAGGAGCCGCAGCACGGCTGGCTGCCACGGGTCCTGGAGCCCACCCAGCCCCGGTGCCTGACGGTCGGTCGCCATCGCGTACTGGGCGAGGTCGTTGGTGCCGATGCTGACGAAATCCACCTCGGCGAGGATCTCCTCCGCCTGGAGCGCGGCCGAGGGGATCTCCACCATCACCCCGACCGTCCCCAATCCCGTGTCGCGGGCCAGCCCCGCGAATTCCGCGGCCTCGGCGGGGGTGGAGATCATGGGCGCCATCACCCAGGTCTCGGCGCCGCTTTCCCGGGACGCCCTGGCGATGGCCTCCAGCTGTTGGGCGAGCACCCCGGGGCGGCGGGCGGCGGTGCGGTAGCCGCGTACACCCAGCGCCGGGTTCCCCTCACCGGGGATGGTGAGGAAGGGCATCGGTTTGTCGCTGCCCGCGTCCAGGGTGCGCACCACCACGCGGCGTCCCGCGAACTGCGCCAGGGTGTCGCGGTAGATGGTGAACTGCTGTTCTGGATCCGGCTCCACATCGGCGTCGAGGAAGCAGATCTCGGTGCGGAAAAGACCTATCCCCTCGGCCCCCGCCTTCACCGCGGCCCGCGCCTCGGCGACGGAACCCACGTTGGCCAGCAGCGGCACGGGAACACCGTCACGGGTCACACCGGGGGCGCTCAACGGCTCAAGGGGACTGGGTGTGGTGCGGGCGCCGGTGCGCTGAACCCGGTCGGGGGAGACGATCACCTCACCCGAGGTCCCGTCAACCAGCACCTCGGCCCCGTCGGGAATCGCGAGCGCGTCACGGAAACCAACCACCGCCGGGATACCCATGCTGCGGGCCAGAACCGAGGTGTGGGCGGTTGGGCCGCCCCCCGCCGTGACGATGCCGAGACAGCGTTCCCGTTCGAGGGTGGCGGTGTCGGAGGGCGCCAGGTCGTGGGCCACCAGCACGAAGGGTTCCTCGGAATCCGGGAGGCCCGGCATGGGGCGGCCCGTCAGGTGGCATACGACGCGGTCGCGGATGTCGGTGATGTCGGTGGTGCGTTCCGCCAGGAGCCCGCCCGCATCCTTCAGACGTGCCACGACGTCGTTGGCGGCCCGCCACATCGCCGTCGCCGCCCCCACGCCGAGGGCATCGATCAGGGCCTGAGCGGACCGGAGCAGCTCGGGGTCGCGGGTCAGGGTGGCGGTGGCCCGCATGATCTGGGCGGCCTCGCCGGCAGAGGACGTGGCCCTCGCCTCGTAGCCGGCGGCGACCTCCTCCAGCGCGGTCGCCAGGCGGGTCTTCTCGCCGGGCAGCTGCGACGGCTGCGGGCGGGCCTCGGCCGGGGGGTCGACCAGTGGGGCCGACATCAACCGGGCAATGCCCACGACCCGGCCCGGGCTGACCCCCTGCGGACCGGCCGGCGCCGCGACGGTCGCTTCCGGGATCCCCGCGGACTCCCCGAACCCATCCGTGATCAACGACTCCAGGGCCGCCACCGCGTCGGCGGCCTGCGGGCCACGCGCCCCGATCCACACCTCGTCGCCCTTCCGGGCGTTCAAGGTGGCCAGGGCGATCGGCGAGGACGCCCCGCCCTCCACGCCGTGGCAGCGAAGCCGCACCTCGGCGTCGAAACGCCCGGCCTCCGCCACCAGCAGGGCGGCGGGCCGGGCGTGCAGGCCGGATGCGTTCGGGAGCGTGACCCGGGTCTCCGCGTCGGCCACCCACGGCACCTCACCGGACTCCTCGGGCGGTTCCGCATCCGCCGGGAGGTCCAGCCCCAAGGCCGCAAGTTTCGGGCCGAGCGCGGCACGGGCCTCGTCGGCCACCTCCTCGAGGGTGCCACCTGTGGCGGCGCGCACCGTGGCGGCCAGCAGACCCTCGACGAATGGGGCCGCGACCAGGATTGCGTTCACATCCTCGACCAGGTCCAGGGCGAACTCGGCGCTCAGCACCGCGGAGCCCAGGTCCATCAGAACCACCACCCCGGCGCCCCGGTCGGCGGCCCGGAGTGCGTCCGCCACCTGGGTGGCGTCCGTGCCGAACCCCCCGTCCGGGGTCCCGGCGGCGACCACGATCTCCGGCCGGGTTCCGTGCACCATCTGCAGCGACAACTCCACCGCGGCCTCGGCGAGGGCCCGGGAGTGGGAGACGACGACGAGCCCGACCAGAGCCACGGGTCAGCCCCCCTTGACGGCGGTCACGAGGGCCTCGAACAGGTAGGCGGTGGATGTGGCGCCCGGGTCCTGGTGCCCGGCGGAACGCTCCCCCAGGTAGGAGGCGCGCCCCTTCTTCGCCACCAGCGGGATGGTGGCGTCCCGGCCCTGTTGCGCTGCCGCCGAGGCCGCCTCGGCGGCCACCAGCGGGCCGTCAGTGACATGCGACTCGAAGGCCTCGACCGCGGGGGTCATGGCGTCGATCATGGTTTTCTCGCCGACGGCCGCCTTGCCGCGTGCGACCACACCGTCCCGTCCGGCCTTCAGGGCGGCCGCGAAGGTGTGCAGGGACACGTCCTCCACGCCACCCAGCTTCGCCCCGAATTTCATGAAAAAGGTGCCGTACAGCGGCCCGGCGGACCCTCCGACGGTGCTGACCAGGGCCATGCCGACGGATTTGAACATCGACCCGAGGGGGATGGTGTCGCCGAGTTTGCTCAGGGCCGCCGTCGCGCCGCGCGCCATGTTGGTGCCGTGATCGGCGTCGCCGATGGCCGCGTCGAGGTCGGTGAGGAACTCCATGTTGTCGTCGATCAGGGCGGCGAAGGCGCGCAGCCAGGCCACGCACTGCTCGTGGGTGAGCATCACAGTCCCCACCGCAGCCCCGCCGTCCTGACGGGTGCGTCCCACAGGGCCAGCAGCTCATCGTCGGCCTTCAGGACGGTGACGGAGCATCCCGCCATGTCCAGGCTGGTGATGTAGTTGCCCACCAGGTTGCGCACCACCCGAACCCCGGCGGCGTCGAGGAGGGCCTTGACCTCCCCGTACATCAGGTACAGCTCGATGAGCGGGGTGCCGCCCATGCCGTTGACCATGACGATGGTCTCCGAGCCGGCGAAGTCGTGGTCCGCGAGGATCGGCTCCACCAGCTGGCGGGCGATGTCCTTCGCGCCGGTCAGCGGCTCGCGGTGCCTGCCCGGTTCGCCGTGGATGCCGATGCCGATCTCCATCTGGTCCTCGGGCAGGTCGAAGGTGGGTCTTCCCGCGGCGGGGACGGTGCAGGAGGTCAGCGCCATGCCCATGGAACGGCCGTTCTCGATGACCTTCTTCGCCACCGCGACCACCGCATCCAGATCCCGGCCCTCCTCGGCCGCTGCGCCGACGATCTTCTCCAGCAACACCGTCAACCCGACCCCGCGGCGCCCCGCGGTGTAGAGCGAATCCTCCACCGCGACGTCGTCGGCAACCACCACCGTCTCGACGCGCACCCCCTGCTCGGCGGCCAGTTCCGCGGCCATCTCGAAGTTCATGACGTCGCCGGTGTAGTTCTTCACGACGTGCAGCACACCCGCTCCCGCATCCGTGCCGACGGTGGCCGCCAGCATCTGGTCGGGGGTGGGGGAGGTGAACACCTGACCCGCGCAGGCCGCATCCAGCATCCCGACCCCGACGAAACCGCCGTGCAGCGGTTCGTGGCCGGAACCACCCCCCGAGATCACCGCGACCTTCCCGGCGCGGGTGGGCTCGGCGCGGAAGATCACGCGGTTCTCGTGATCGACCCGGACGTTCTCGTCGGCAGCATCGATGCCTCTGAGGGCTTCCGCGATCACGTCGTCTGGCGAGTTGATCAGTTTCTTCATCGGGGTGCTCCTGCTTCGTTGCGGACCGTTTGCCTCTGATGCTCGCGCGAAACCACTTGCGGTTCAAGCAGAGAGCGTGAATATTGCACGATCGTGCCGGGAGAGGAGGCGCTGCTGCGACAACTCCCAGCTGGGGTTGTGGTGCCGGTGTGGGTAGGATACGGCGGTAAGGCCCCGGCTTTGCTGGGGCTTGCTTCACGTCTTGGAGGAAACCAATGCCGGGTGTTGTCGTGGTCGGAGCCCAGTGGGGCGACGAGGGCAAGGGCAAAGCAACCGATCAGCTGGGGGATCGCGTCGACCTGTGTGTGCGCTATTCGGGAGGCAACAACGCGGGCCACACCCTCGTGGTCGGGGGTGAGACCTTCGTCATGCACCTGCTGCCATCCGGGATCCTCAACCCCGGCACCACGACCGTGATCGGCAACGGCGTGGTGGTGGACCTCGACGTGTTCGCCGAGGAGCTGCAGACCCTCGTCTCCCGCGGGATCGAGGTGCCGCACCCGCTGATCAGCGCCAACGCCCACATCATCACCGAGTACCACAAGGTTCTCGACAAGGTCACCGAACGTTTCCTGGGCAAGCGGCGCATCGGCACCACCGGACGTGGCGTCGGTCCCGCCTACTCCGACAAGGTCAACCGGATGGGGGTGCGCATCCAGGACATCTTCGACGAACCGATCCTGCGGCAGAAGGTCGAGGCGGCCCTCGACCAGAAGAACCAGCTGCTGGTCAAGGTCTACAACCGCCGTCCCATCGAGGCCGACGCGATCGTCGATGCGCTGCTGGCGCACGCCGATGCCATCCGGCCGCACGTCATCGACTCGGGACGTTTCATCAACGACGCCCTCGACCGCGGCGAGGTGGTGCTGTTCGAGGGGGCCCAGGCGCACCACCTGGACGTCGACCACGGCACCTACCCCTATGTGACCTCGTCGAACCCGATCGCAGCGGGAGCATGCACGGGGGCGGGTGTCGGCCCCACCCGCATCGACCGGGCCATCGGCATCGCGAAGGCCTACACCACCCGCGTCGGTGAAGGGCCGTTCCCCACCGAGCTGCACGACGAGGACGGCGACCGGCTGCGCCGCGACGGCGGCGAGTTCGGGGCCACGACGGGCAGGCCGCGTCGCTGCGGCTGGTTCGACGCGCTCGTGGTGGAACAGGCCGCGAAGATCAACGGCTTCACCGATGTCTTCCTCACCAAACTGGATGTCCTGTCCGGCTGGGAGAAGATCCCGGTTTGTGTGGCCTACGACGTCGACGGGACACGCCACGACGTGATGCCCGTCACCCAGTCGGACTTCCACCACGCCACACCGGTCTACGAGGAACTGCCCGGCTGGAGCGAGGACATCTCGGCCTGCCGCGATTTCGGGGAACTGCCCGCGAACTGCCGCGCCTACGTGAAACGCTTGGAGGAGCTGATCGGTTGCCGCATCTCCGGGATCGGGGTCGGTCCGGGACGCGAACAGAGCATCATCATCAACGACCTATTGTGAGAGGACCTGCCATGAACGCCACCCCGAGCATCGTCCCACCGCCGCTGGAGGCGGCTCTTACCGGCGACGGGGAGCTGCTGGCAGCCTGGAAAAAACTTCCTCCCAGCCATCAACGGGAATGGATCAGGAGCATCGACGACGCGAAGCGTCCCGAGACCAAACAGCGCCGCGTGACCCAGCTGAGGGAGAAACTCCTGGGAAACTGATCCGCCCCAAGATTGTGTCGGCTTTTGGGCCAGTTTGGGGTCGGAGGGGTTGCGGTTCCCCGGATCTGCCTGAAAGTTAGGTGAGTATTGGGCATGGCCTCGGTGGGAACTCGTAGGAAACGCGCGAAACTGAACTGGTCCGGGCAGTCATCCGGCGCCGGTGCGGAATCGGTGCGTCCCGAGGCCCTGCAACTGGCCAGGAAGTACCTTGAGGAAGCCGGGGACGAGCGGGCCCGTGGGTTTGCGTCGTCCTCCGACGCCGAACTCCTGCAGCGCCTGGGTGCGTTCGGTGACGACGGGCTGCTCACCAACGCGGCATGGTTGCTGTTCGTTGGTACCGGCCACTCGGTCATCGAGTACCGGTTGCGGGGAGGACACAAGGAGTTGCGGCCGGGTGCGGAACTCTCGGTTCTGGAGCAGCTGACCCTGGTGCTCGATGCGGTCCGCGACAACAACCCCGAGGTTCAGATGCCCGACCGGGTGGAGGAGAAGACCGCCCCGGCGCTGAGCGCGCTGGCTGCCCGGGAGGCCGTCGTCAACGGGGTGGCGCACCGGGACTGGGTGGCCACGCACGCCACCGAGGTGGAACAGGAACATCGCTTCGGGGCGCTGCGGGTGCGCAGTCCCGGGGGGTTCGTCAGGGGATTCGGGGAGTACAACATCTTCTCCCGGTCGCCTTTCCCCCGGAACCCGGAGCTGATGAAACTCATGAAACCCCTGGGGCTGGTGGAGAACCGGGGTGCGGGGGTCGGCAGGATGGTCACCGAGTTGATCGGCAACGGCCAACCCGCCCCCACCTTCCGGGAGGTCGAGGGCAGCAGCGTCGAAGTGCTTCTGGGTGGTCGCCCACCCGACCCGGCCTGGCGGCTCTGGATCACCGGGCTCGGGTGGCCACGGGAACTGGAGGATCACCGGTTGTTGTTGCTGCTGCGGCGGGTGGCGGATCACCGCTGGATCGACGTCAGGACCGCAGCCAGGATCACCCACACCCCGGAGCTGCTGGCCCGCCCCCTGCTGAGGAGACTGGGAAAAATCGAGGTTTCCGGGACCCCGCTGCTCGTCCCGGTCGCCGGTGTGCCGCCCGAGAGCACCGATGTGTGGACCCTGTCCCCGCCGGCCCGGGAGGGGATGACGGAATTGTACGACCGGCTGAAACTCGCCATGCCCGGACGCGACAGGCAGGCCGTGGCGCGCAGCTACGTGCAGTCGCGGGGCAGGTTGTCCACCACGGAGCTGGGATCGATCCTCGGGATATCGGCGGCGGGGGCGGTCCCGCTGATCCAGAAGCTGGAACGAACCGGGGTGGTGCAGCCCGCGTGGGCCCACCGGAAGGGCCGCGGATTCCACTACGTCTTGAAGGATCCGGCTTCCGGCGGAGGATGAGACCATGACGACCTGGCGCGTCAAACGCATCTACGAGGAACCCGCCGACGCGGACGGCTACCGCGTCCTCGTCGACCGGCTCTGGCCGCGCGGGATCTCGAAGGAGGCCGCGCACCTGGACGAGTGGTGCAAGGACGTGGCGCCGAGCACCGAGGCGCGGCGCGACTTCGGACACGACCCGGCCCGGTTCGGGGAGTTCAAGGCCCGCTACCGCGCCGAACTGGCGGCCTCCGGTGCAGCCGCGGCCCTGGCGGAACGGCTGACCAACCGGCCGGTGGTGACGCTGCTGTACGCGGCCCACGACCCGAGCATCAACCAGGCGGTGGTGTTGCAGGAGGTTCTGCGCGATCCTCAGATCGCCTCATGAGGTGAGGAACAGCCGCTCGTGTGCTTATTGCGGAGCCGGGACCGGCCCGGAGTGTTTGCCTGAGCTGTTCGGCGGCGGCACCCAGGTGGGCTGGATTTCTTTCGGGGCGGGGTACTCGCGGATCGGACCCCACCATCGCCGCGACCCCATGGCGCCGTCGGTTTTCGTGAAAGGTCTCTAGATGTCGAGCTCCTTGAACGCCGGGACCTCCTGGGCCACTGCGATCCGGTCGGCCAGTTCCGGGTCCTTCTCGCGCAACTGGTCGAGCGTGTCGAAGATGTCGAGGGTCCGGTCGCTGCGCAGCCAGAAGCTGCGGGTCCAGGTGACGGGATCACGCCACAGGCGCTCTCCCTGCCCCTCCCAGTCCTCCGGGTCGGCCGTGATCTTCTCGTGGACGGCGTACCGGCCCTGCTTGGTGATGTAGACGAACCGGACACGGACCCCGTTTTCCACCTTTTCCGCGAGACGGAACAGTTTCCGGCCGGTGAAACGAACCGTGTGGCTGACGCCGTGTTCGTCGATGGTCAAGTCGATGGCATCCATCCCCTCGTGGCGCAGTTTCGCCCTGGCCATGTACTCTCGCAGTGCTATCGCGATGGCGGGGGACAGACCCCCGGCCTCCTGAGCGGCCTGTTCGAAGAGTTCCTGGTCGTTGTCCGAGACGTAGATGGTCCTTCTTGGCATGGGGTGAGTATATGCATACGTATACTAACCAAGGTAATGAACTGCCGGGACGGACGTTGCGACCGACCTCAGGTGAAGGCATCGACGGGGTTCATGCGGGCACCCGGATGATCACCCAGCCGTCGTCGAGACCGGCTCCCGGGGCGCCATCCGGCCGGACGATGTGATTCACGTCGTGCTGTCCTCGGCGAGCCGCACCGTCCTCCAACCAATGTCCAGGCCGACCGCCACCCCGTCGGGAAGAGCCGCGATGGCCCGCACCGGTCTCCTGAAACGGGTCTCGTGGAGCTGATCCCCCGTCGCGGGATCCGTCACCCGGACCGTGCCGTCGCGATGCCCCGTGGCGATGCGCAGGCGGGGCAGCGGCACCGCCAGCCCCGGTGCAAGCCCCACCGGAAGCCGGTGGGAGGCGACCTGCTGCTCGGCGTCCGGGTCCCAGAGCGTGTATCCGCCGTCCTTGTCGATCACCACCAGCAGGGTTCGTTCCGGGGCCGTGTGGGCGGTGACGCTGCTCAGCCATTCGCGGGGACCCTCCAGTCGGCCCACCCTGCGCCCGGTCTCCGGATCCCACAGCAGGGTGACACCGTCTCCGCTGGATGCCAGCCGCAGCTGGCCGTCGGGGGTGCGCCAGGTGGTGAGGTCGGTGGCCGCGCCCTCGTGGCCGATCAGCGGCATCCCGTCCTCTTCCCCGGCCTCTGGATCGAGGACGCGGATTCCGACGTCGCCGCGGATGATCGCGACCCGCGGCCGGCCCGACGGGGTGCACCACGTCGTCAACCGGGAACCCGGGGTCGTTTCACCGACCTGTAGCTCACCGACCCGGTCTTCCGTCTCTGGATCCCAGAACTGGATGCTCCGGTTGTTCGTGAGCACCGCCAGCCGGGGAGCCCCGGTGCTCGACGTGAAGGCGGCCGCGTGAACGGGGCCGTCACTGACCGGCAACCTGCGCAACCGGCGTCCCGAAACGGCATCCCAGACACAGACGAAACGACCACGCCCGAGCGTGACCACCCGTGGTTTGCCGTCCGGCGTGGTGAACGTCGTGATGGCCCTGACCGGACCGCGTCTTCGCGCCTGCCTGAGCCGGGCCAGGGTCAACATCCCCAGGGTGGTGGCGGCGACGAACTTCCTCGGGAACCGACGCATCGGATTCAGCCTCCCGGGTTCGCGGCGTCGCGTCTCGTTCGGTGTCCCCCGGAGCGGGCATGCAGGTCGATCATGGCCTGAACAGTACCCGGCACCACCGACAAAACGGATGCGATGCTCAGACCTCCGGTGGCAGCCTCAGCAACGCCCAGCCGTCGTCGAGGCTCACGGCCAGGTCTCCGTGGCGGAACGAGACGATGGTCTCGGCGTAGTCCAGGGCGTGCATGGCGTAGGTCATCCTGCCGGTCGCGATGTCCCAGAACCTGATGGAACGGTCCAGCCCCGAGGTGACCAGACGTGTGCGGCCCTCCCGGTTCGTTCCCACCAGCACGACATCGCAGAGATTCTCCTCGCCGTTGCTGAGCCGACCCAGCTGCCGTCCGTTGCCCGGGTCCCAGACGCGGACGATGCAATCGTCCCCGGTGGTGACCAGCCGGGGTTCACCGTTTGCCGCGGAGAAGGCGACCACGCAGGTCATCGGGCAGGACGGTCCTTTCAGGGGCCTGCCGATCGGCCGCCCCACGTCGGGGTCCCAGATGCGGATGGCGCCCTCGTCACCGACGGAGGCCAACCAGGCGTCGCCGTGACGGGTGTTGAAGGTGCACAGGGCCCTGACCGGTCCGACATGGCCCGTGAGTGACCGGCCGGCCTGGGTGCCGTTGACCGGATCCCAGAGCCGGATGCTGCCGTCGCTGCTGGCGGTGGCCAGCCGGATCTCCCCGAACGGGGTGGTCCAGGCCAGGACGTCGTTGATGCGTGCGGCGTGCCCGGTGAGGGGTTCACCGGCGAGCTGCTCCGAACCGAGGTCCCAGATCCGCAGGGACTCCTGCTCCGCGACCGCGAGCATCTGGTCGCCCCGCCGGGTGGTGAACCGGACGCTGCGGGCCTCGGTCCACGGCTGCCCGGGGCGGGCGTTCAACTCCCCGACCCACTGGCCCGTGTCGGTTTCCCAGATCTGGAGGACGTCGTCGTAGGTGTTCCGGATGGTGCCGACCCGTGGCGATCCGTCGGGGGCCGTGAACCAGGTGACCACCTGCATCTCGTCCAGCTGCTCGACGGATCTGGCCGCCGGACGGGACTTGGAGGCCGGGTCCCAGATCCGGATGGTGTGGTCGCGGGAGGCGGAGGCCAGCAGCGGACGGCCGGCGGGGCCGTAGAAGGAGGACACGGCCGTCACCTGGAAACCGTGGCCGCGCAGTGGAACCCCGACCTCCTCGCCGGTGGCGCGGTCCGTGATCTTGACGTTGTTGCCGTCGGGAACCGCCAGCAGCGTCCGGCCGTAGGCGTTGGTGAACGTGGCCTCGCGTCTGGCGGAGATGCCCGACAGGGGGGAGTCGACGGGTTCGTCGGTTTCCTCGCCGGTGCCGGGATCCCAGCGCCGCGTGGCGGCGTCGTTGCTCTCGGAGACGAGCAGGGTGCGGCCGTCGCGGGCGTTGCACCTGGAGAGTTCGGTGACCTCCCCGGTGTTTCCCACCAACGTCAGATGTGGGGTCTGGGGGCGCCGAACGGCCTGCCGGACGAACCAGGTGGACTCGTCGACGGCACTCGGGGGCATGGACGTGAACCAGGCGGTGGCGAGCTGCCGGATGCCCTGCCGGTCCTGCGGGTCCGCGTCGCGCAGCAGATGACTGGCGGCCAGCATCCCCGAGACCCGGGGCGGCAACGAGTACCGCCCGAAGGCGTCCTGCATGATCCGCTGGGTCAGCTCGCGTGGATTGATGCAGTCCATGACGAGTTCGTTCTCGGCCAGTTCCTGCAGCCACGTCTGAACCCCCGACCGGGCGGGAAGCGTCACCTCCTCGTCAGGGGAGATGGCGGCGTGCATGGCGAGATGTGCAGTCGATCCCGGGTGGATGCTCATCTGGCTCCTCGTGCCTCTGGTGGCCGGTGATCATAGGTTATATCGAGACCCCGGCTCAGCGACGGCGTTTCACTGTCGGCCGAACGCCTGACATGCCTGGGAACCGTGTCGATGACGACGGCACGAATGCCGGTTCGCCCGACCCGGCGTGCCGCAGTCGGGCATGACTTCCGGAACAGGGCCTAGGCTCGGGTTGTGACCACTGTTCTGCTTCTCGGCTCCGGTGGGCGTGAACACGCCCTGGGCCGCGCCCTCATCGCCGATCCCTCCGTCCAGCTGCACGCCGCCCCCGGGAATCCCGGGTTGGCCGCGATCGGGACCCTGCACGCCGTCGAACCCTCCGACCCCGCGGCCGTGGTCGCGCTGGCACGTCGGATCGGGGCCGACCTGGTGGTCGTGGGACCGGAGGCGCCCTTGGTCGCGGGGGTGGCCGATGCCGTCCGGGAAGCAGGGATCGACTGCTTCGGCCCGTCCGCGGCGGCCGCCGAACTGGAGGGCTCCAAGGCCTTCGCCAAGGACGTGATGCGCACCGCCGGGGTGCCGACCGCCGATGCCCGTGTGTGCGCGACGCCCGGTGAGGCCGCCGCCGCCCTCGACGCCTACGGTCCGCCCTACGTCGTCAAGAACGACGGCCTGGCGGCCGGCAAGGGGGTCGTCGTCACCCCCGACCGCACCGCCGCCCTGGCGCACGCCGAGGCCTGTGGGAAAGTGGTGATCGAGGAGTTCCTCGACGGACCGGAGGTGTCGTTGTTCGCGATCTGCGACGGCGTCACCGCGGTGCCGCTGCTGCCCGCCCAGGACTTCAAACGCGTCGGTGACGGTGATGCCGGCCCCAACACCGGCGGCATGGGGGCCTACTGCCCGCTGCCGTGGGCGCCGGACGGGCTCGTCGAGGAGGTCATGGCCCAGGTGATCGACCCGACGCTGACGGAGATGAGCCGCCGCGGCACACCGTTCGTGGGGCTGCTGTACGCAGGGCTGGCGTTGACCGCTCGCGGGGTGCGGGTGGTGGAGTTCAACGTCCGGTTCGGCGACCCCGAGACCCAGGCCGTCCTGGCGCTGCTGGAAACCCCCCTCGCCGGTGTGCTGCGCGCCGCGGCCCGCGGTGAACTGGCCGGCCTGCCGCCGCTGCGGTGGCGTGACGGCGCCGCAGTGGTGGTCGTCGAGGCGGCGCAGGGCTACCCGGGCACCCCGGTCGGGGGAGGAAGCATCGACCTGCCCGCCGACACCGACCGCGCATGGACCCTGCACGCCGGAACCGCATCGGCAGACGACGGTCTCGTCGCCGCTGGGGGACGCGTGCTGGGAATCGTCGGGCTGGGAGAGGACCTCGACCAGGCCCGCGGTCGCGCCTACGACCACCTGTCGCAGGTGGATTTCCCCGACGGCTTCCACCGCACCGACATCGGCATCCCGCACTGAAAGACCCGCGGGCAGAACCCTCCCCAGAGTCGGTTGGACCGGCCCGCGAGGCTTTACCTTGAAGTTGGTGAGCCGGCCTGCGAGCGTCAGCGAGTGGGGCGTGTCGAAACCATGGTGAGGGTGTCTAGGGTCTTGTGGTCGGGTTTGCCGACCGGGCGCCAGTGGTGGTTTCGACTCAGCCGTTCGCTTCGCTCACATGCTGGCTCAACCAGCTTCGGGAGGGGGCTCGCGATCCGGCTCAACCGGGTTCAAGGGGCCCATCGCCCCACGGAACCTCGGAAATCGGGAGAAATGCGGTGGAGCCAATAGAGTTGCCCGCATGAGCGTTCCCAATGTGCTGGCCACCCGTTACGCCTCCGCGCAGATGCGCGCCATCTGGGCGCCCGAGGCGAAGGTGGTCGCCGAGCGGCGGCTCTGGCTGGCGGTGTTGCGCGCCCAACGCGACCTGGGTGTCGACTTCGGGGGCGCCGAGGCCGACGAGGTGATCGCCGCCTACGAGGCGGTCGTCGAAGAGGTGGACCTCGAATCCATTGCGGCCCGCGAACGCGTCACCCGCCACGACGTCAAGGCGCGGATCGAGGAGTTCAACGCCCTCGCCGGCCACGAACACGTCCACAAGGGCATGACCTCGCGAGACCTCACCGAGAACATCGAGCAGTACCAGGTCCTGTCCTCGCTTCGCGTGATCCGCGACCGCGTCGTCGCCGCCCTGGCGCAGCTGGCCCGGCTGGCCGTCGCATGGGCCGATCAGCCGCTGACCGGTCGCTCCCACAACGTCGCGGCCCAGATCACCACCCTGGGCAAGCGGTTCGCCACCGCCGCCGACGAACTGCTGGTGGCGTACCGGAGACTGGAGGAGCTCATCGCCCGCTACCCGGCGCGCGGGATCAAGGGGCCGGTCGGAACCGCCCAGGACATGCTCGACCTCCTCGGCGGCGACGCCGGCAGGCTGGCCGAGCTGGAACGCCGGGTCACCTCCGAGCTGGGTTTCGAGGCCGTTCTCACCTCCACGGGACAGGTGTATCCGCGCAGCCTCGACTACGACGTCGTCACCGCCCTGGCGCAGACCTCCGCGGCCCCGTCGAACGTGGCCACCACCATCCGCCTGATGGCGGGTCTCGAACTGGTCACGGAGGGGTTCAAGGAGGGACAGGTCGGCAGCTCCGCCATGCCCCACAAGATGAACACCCGCTCCTGTGAGCGCGTCAACGGGCTGTCGGTGATCCTGCGCGGCCACGTCTCCATGATCGGTGAGCTGGCCGGGGACCAGTGGAACGAGGGCGACGTCTCCTGCTCGGTGGTGCGGCGGGTGGCGCTGCCCGACGCATTCTTCGCGCTCGACGGACTGTTCGAGACCTTCCTCACCGTGCTCGCCGACTTCGGGGCCTTCCCTGAGGTGATCGCCGCCGAACTGGACCGCTATCTGCCCTTCCTGACCACCACGAAGGTGCTGATGGCGGCGGTGCGCAGGGGAGTGGGTCGCGAGGAGGCCCACGAGGTCATCAAGGAACACGCGGTCGCCGTCGCGCTGGAGATGCGCCACGGCATGAGGATCAATGACCTCCTCGACCGCCTCGCCGCCGATCCCCGCCTCAGGCTGACCCGCGACGAACTGGGCGCGCTGGTCACCGATCCCCTCGACCTGGCGGGCACCGCAGGGTCGCAGGTGGCGCGGATCGCGGAGGAGGTCGCGGAAATCACGGCGACCCATCCGGAGGCGGCCGCCTACCGCCCGGGAGCCGTGCTGTAAGGGGAAGAACCCCGCATTCAGGGAAGTTCATTCGCAGCCACCCTCAACCGCGCTCTGACCATGGGTTTTACCGATCGATGTGCCGCCTGTGATTGAGCCTCATTCCGTGACGGCCGTCTCGTCTTGAGCGCTCTCCCAGGCGCGGATCGCGCCGTGGAGACGAACCGAAATCGCCACGCAGCCCAGGAAACACAGCCCGGACACGTAGAACGGGACCCGCAGATCCAGTGTCGCAGCCATCCACCCACCCGCAGCAGCCCCGGTCGCAAGGCCGAGATAGCTCAGCAACCGTCCCACAGACCCGATTCGTCCCAACAGGTCCTGCGGAATGATCTTCTGTCGAACCGAGCCGGCGAGCACACTCCAGACCACCGCATGACAGATGTATGCGGCCATCGCTACGGCTGCGACGAAGGTGTTCGAAGTGGCTCCGCAGATGGTGATCGAGGCAGCCCCCAGAAACAGAGCCAGGACGATGCTGGTGCCGTACCCGAATTGCTTACGGAGCCGCGGCGAAACGAAGCTTCCTAGAAGCCCGCCCAACGCCGAGAAAGACATCATGAGTCCGTAGCCTCCACTGTCCAGCCCAAGGATGCGTTGAGCGAAGACAACGAGGAACGAGAACGGCAGGCTGTAGGCGACGCTCGCTAGCCCATTGATCGCGACCAGGCCAGCAACGATCTCGTTCCTGCGGAGCCACGCCAGGCCCGTACTCAGATCGTTCCAGATGGATGTACGTTCCGTGCCCATCTCACTGCCTCGGTGCGGTCCCCGTAGGAGGAAGAAGGCCAGGGAGGCGACGCCGCAGGCAAAGGAACTAGCCCCAATGGGCAGTGCGGCGGTCACCGCGAACAGGAAGCCTCCCAACGGGGGCCCAACGAATTCATCAATGACGAGCTGAGTGCCGGTGATCTGCGAGTTTGCCCGGTCGAGTTCCTTGGCAGGGATGATTGACGGGAGCACAGAGAACACTGCCGTGTCGGATGTGGCCTCGACCAGCGCCACCGCGGCGTAGATGACGTAGAGAAGGGATATATTCACGGCACCTTTGACCAACAGGATGGCGAGGGCGCCGTAGGCGAGGAATCGCAAGAGATTCGCCATGTACAGCAGATGACGGCGATCAAAACGGTCGATCATGACGCCGATACCGAGCACCGCACCGATTCGGGGAACCGTGTAGGCAACAGTCAAACCGGAGACGGTCAACGGATCTTTGCTCAGTGCAGTAGCAATCAGGGGCATGGCGATGAATACCAGTCCATCGCTGAGATTGGATGCTGCGTTCCCGACCCACAGCTTGCGGTATTCGAGGTTCCTCACGAAGGTTCCGATGCTCTCGGCATGTTCACGTCCTCTTCAAGCCGAACTGCTATAGGTTTTGTGGAGGGTGGCGAAAACTTGGATTGTGGTTTAGGCTGCCGTCTCGGTTTGTCTCCATTCCTGATGGGCTTCGTTCGGGGTGCGGTATCCGATTGTGGAATGAAGCCTGGTTTGATTGCAGTCGGTGTTCAATCCATGATGTTGCGTCCTTGGGGCTTATTCACGGGGTTTTTTGAATTTCCCCAAGTAACGTTTTGCCCCGAGGGGGCGTGGGGGTGACTTGTCCGATCTGAGACAATCAAAGTGTTCCACCGCAAAGAATCTCAGGAGAAAAACAAACCGCTGCCGTGAATGCTACCACAAGCCTTGACCGTGACCAGATCCTTGACCCGTGTGAACTGATACACCCCCGTTCCGGAAACCCATCCGGCAGCAGGGTCTCGTGCCCTGGGATTGTTCCGCCGAATCCAGGTCACTTTGTTGATGCTCGGGCACAATCTCACTCAGGAGTTGCTGACAGACATTCACGCGGGTTTCCCAAACCACCGGCTCACGAGTGGTCACGGTCTACACTTCCTTGATCGCCGAGGCCATCCAAGGCGTGGGTGCCTGATGTGGGGGACCTCGACCCGGATCCGGCAGCATGCTCATCGACGGTACCTTGGCGTCCTGCTGACCATGGTCCAAGCGTCCTGAGTTGTGACTGGGGCAAGCGCCACACGACGGGGATGAATCCGCAGGTGGCCGGACACCTCGCCTGGCTCTCAAAACCATCAGTGGGCAGTGGTCATGGTGCGAAAACCATCACGGAGGCTTACTCACAGCCGTCCTCAAGTGTTGTCTGACCAGGGCTTCGCTGGCCGAGGTGTTGCCCGTGAACAAGCCTCAAGGGATACGCGATGACCGCGGCAGTTGTCGCGAGCCCCTGGTGCGATCGCTTGGAGCCATGTCAAAGGTGGCGACTGGAAACGTCGGATCGCGTCACTCGTCGACGGGTTCGAGTAACCGTCACCATGAAGCGCAAAACCCGGCTCACCGACCGTCCGGAAGGCTGCCGAGCTCACTTCGCACCGCTACTGCCGCGCGCATCACCACTGTAACCCGGGCAGGATGTGGCTTCCTCAACGGGTCTGCTGTTTGGCTGTCGGATGGTTTCGACACGGGCTACTCCTTCGTCGCGGCCCGGCTCAACCAGCTTCAGGGAGAGAACGTTCACGTGCTGGCTCAACCAGTTTCAGGGAGAGGACGCTCACGTGCTGGCTCAACCAGCTTGAGGGGCGGAAGTTGGTTGAGCCGGCCTGCTCGCATCCGGAAGAACACCCCCTTGGTTTCACCCCGCAGCTCTCGGGTTTCTGCCACGTCTGCACCCTGGGAGGGGTTAGCATGCCAAGACCGTCAGGAAATCAGAGGAGCACCATGAACCAGTCTCCCCAGAACACTGATCCATCCAAGCCGGAACCTTCGGGTAGCGGAGTCCCCGATTTCATGCTCGGTGAACCAACCGGTCAGGTGGGTGAAGCTGCCGAACCGGTCGGCGCGTCAGCCGGATCCGCCGATGCCGCGACCGGGCAGCCCCACCGGGCGGACGAGGCAGCCGCCTTCAACCGCTACCTGTACGCCCCCGAACAGTCATCTTCCAGGTACGACCCCTACGCCGTGGGTGAGTTCCCATCCCAACGCTGGGAGGACCCGAGCCGTGACAGCGTTGCGAGCTGGGTCGGGGTTGTGATCCTCATGGCCATCCCCTTGGCGAACATCGTCGCGGTTCTGGTGATGGCGTGCTCGTCGAGTTTCTCGCGCGCCAAGCAGAACTTTGCTCGCGCCACCTTGATCGTGTTCGGGATCGTCCTGGGGTTGTTGTTTCTCATCGGCCTGACGTCCGGGGCGCTGTTCAGGGTCGTACAGCGGTGACGTTGCGAAGGGGCTGCCGACCGGGTCGTGTCCGGTCGACAGCCCCTTTTTCCGGGAAGGTCACGAGGCAGCGGTGAGGGCTTCCCGCCACTTCAGGGGTTTGCCGGTGCGCAGCAGGCCGCGGTCGTAGATCCGGGCGGCGAACCAGACCGTCGCGACGGTGGTGAGGATGAGCAGCGCCAGTGAGGCGAAGGGTTCCCAGCCTGCGCTCTGGCCGAGGAAGATGCGCACCGGAACGGCGACCGGGGCGGAGAACGGGATGTAGCTCATCGCCGTCATGGCCAGGGGATTGCTGGTGCCGAATGCAACACCGAGATAGGGCAGCATCACGAGCCAGGTGAGGGGCTGCAGCGAGGTGTTGAGATCCTCGGTGCGGGAGACCAGCGCGGCGGCAGCCGCGTAGAGGGCCGCGATCATGACGAACCCGAACAGGAACAGGACGACGAACCAGACGATGGGCCACACGAGGTCCGCCACCGGCAGGACGCTGCCGTTTATCGCCAGCCCCCCGAGGACGGTGGCCGCGATGGCGAGGATCTGCGCCAGTGCCGCGGCGGAGTTACCGATGATCTTTCCGGTGAGCAGCGCCTTCGAGGAAATGCTGGCCAGCAGGATCTCGACGATGCGCGTCTGCTTCTCCTCGACCACCGAGTTGGCGATGCCCATGCCGAAGACTATGGCTGCCATCATCCACACCATGCCGAAACCAATTCCCAGGAAATAGCGAAGGGCGGGATGCGGGGCGTTGGGGTCGAGCAGCTGAACGTTCGGGGACACCGAAAGGGACGAGAGCAGGCCGGTCGGGGTGTCCCGCAGCGACAGCACCTCGATTCCCAGCGGGTTCGACGTGTCCGGAACCACGGCGGCTTTCGCGTCCTCGGAGAGCACGGCGTTGCGCGCCGCCTCCGGGTCCGCGACCTCGACCACGGTGATGTTCGGCAGGTTCCTGAGTTTCGGGGCGAGGTCCGTGGTGGTGGCGACGGTGGTGGCGCCGCCGTCCATCCACTTTCCGATCTGCGGGGTGAAAACGACGGCGAGGAACATGACGGCCAGGGTGATGAGGGTCGAGATGATGAACGACTTCGACATGCATCGCACCACGATTTCCCGTTTGGCGACGATACCGACGGTGCTCCAGAAGCTCGGACGGGCGGGGGTCTGGGTGTTCATTGGGCCATCTCCTTGTAGATCTCGTGCAGGCTGCGGGTCACGCGCTGGAAGTTGCTGACGGTGCCGCGTTCCAGGGCGGCCACCAGGACACGGTTGGCGGTTTCCTCGTCGGGTGCCTGGAACCGGACGTAGCCGCCGTCGAACTCGACCACCGGGACGATGTCACGCACCCAGCCGGTGTCGGTGTTCGTCTCCAGATCCCACTCGTTGCCGGTGTTGGCGGCCTGGAGCTCGGCCCGGGTGCCGTTGGCGCGGATCTCGCCCCGGGAGATGATCACGAGCTGGTCGCAGAGCCGCTCCACAACGTCGAGCTGGTGCGAGGAGAACAGGACGGGGGCGCCCGTGGCCGCGACCTCACGGAGCACGTCGACGGTGATGTCAACCGAATCCGGGTCGAGACCGGAGAACGGTTCGTCCAGGACCAGGGCGTTGGGTCGGTGGATGAGGGCCGCGGCGATCTGCACCCGCTGCTGGTTGCCGAGCGACAGCGACTCCAGGGTGTCGGTGGGTTTGCCGTTGAGCTGGAGACGTTCCAGCAGTTCCAGGCCGTAGCGGCGCGCCTCGGTGGCGTCGCTGCCGTGCAGCTGGGCCAGGTAGACGAGCTGGTCGATGATCTTCATCTTCGGGTAGAGGCCGCGTTCCTCCGGCATGTAGCCGATGGTGGCGCGCTGCTCGGCGTTCATGGGTTGACCGTCGACCAGGACCTGCCCTTCATTGGCCGCCAGCACGCCCAGGATGATCCGCATGGTCGTGGTCTTGCCGGCCCCGTTGCCGCCGACGAAACCCGTCATGAGGCCGGGCCTGATGTCGAAGGAGACATCGTTCAACACATGCTTGTCACCGAAGAACCGGTGAACGTTCCGTACGTTGATCATGACCTCAACGCTACGGATCGGGACCCGGTTGGCGCTTCCCGCGGCAGGGGGAAATCCGTCCTCCCCCACACGGGGGATACGAGATGGCGTAGTTCGCCTGCCCTCCTGACGGGAACGCCTGTCTTGTGGTCGTGTGCCTGCGCTACAGCGCAAGCGGACGACTGCAAGACAGGCGTTTCCGTGGCTCGGTCGCGGCCCGGTTTCGACTCGACCTGTTCGCTGGTGCTCGCGGGTCAGTTCGAGCGGGACACGAGACCGTTCTCGTAGGCCCAGATGACTGCGTTGATGCGGTCGCGCAACCCCAGTTTGGTGAGGATGTTGGACACGTGGGTCTTGACGGTTTCGGTGCTGACGAACATCTCGGCCGCGATCTCGGCGTTGCTGAGGCCGCGTGCCAGGTGCAGCAGGGTGTCGTGTTCGCGCTCCGTCAACACCCCCGCCGCGGCCCTGCCGGGGCAGTGGGGCTCCTGCCGGGGCGCGGTGAAGCGTTCGATGACCCGGCGGGTGACCTGCGGCGACAGCAGCCCCTCGCCGCGCCCCAGGATCTGCACGGCCTCGATGAGTTTCTCGGCCTCCGCGGTTTTCAGCAGGAACCCCGACGCGCCCGCCTGGAGGGTCTCGAACAGGAAGTCGTCGCGGTCGAAGGTGGTCAGAATCAGCACGGCCGAGCCGCATCCCCGGGACGTGAGCTCGCGGGTCGCCTCGATCCCGTTCATCCGGGGCATCTGCACATCCATGCAGACCACGTCGGGGCGCAACTCGATGGCCAGTTCGACGCCCCGGGTGCCGTCGCCCGCCTCGCCCACCACCTCGATGCCGGGTTCGGTCTCCAGGATGGTCTTGAAGCCGGTGCGGATGAGGGGCTGGTCGTCGACCAGAAGGACGCGGATCATGCGGTCGCTCCCGCCGTCGGGATCTCGGCTCGCACCCGGAAACCACCCCGGGGTTTCGAACCGGCCTCGAGGCTGCCCCCGAGAGCTATCACCCGTTCCCGCATCCCCGCGAGGCCGGTGCCGGTGCCCGGGATGTTGCGTCGCATCCCGAAACCGTCGTCCGAGACCTCCAACTCCACGGAATCCGGTCGGGAGCGAAGGCGCACGGCGACGCTGGCGGTCGGGCCGGCGTGCTTGGCGGCGTTGGTGAGGGCCTCCTGCGCCACCCGGTAGAGGGTCAGTTCAACAGCGGGGCTGAGTTCGGGCAGCTCCCCGATCGTCTCGTAGCTGACGCGTGCCTCCGCCAGCCGCGCGGACTCCACCAGGTCGGGTATGTCCTCCACGGTTGGCAGGCCCTCCTCCGTCGCGTTGGTCTCCCGCAGGGTGAACACCATCGAACGCAGGTCGTTCACCGCCTGTCGCGCGCTGGCCTCGATCTGTTTCAGTGACTTCTCGGTGTGCTCCGGGTCCCTGCCCAGCAGGCGCCGGGCGGCCGCGGCCTGCACCGACATGGTGGTGACGTGATGGGCGACGACATCGTGCAGCTCGCGGGCGATCCGGAGCCGCTCCTCCTCGATGGCGCGGGTGATCAGCTCGGCCTGCAGCGCCTTGACGTTCCTGTTGGCCTCGACCAGTTCCTGCCGCTCCAGGGCCTGCTGCCAGGCCCGGTCGCCGAAGACCCAGGCGCCCGCGAAGAAGGCGAGGTTGATCACCAGATAGAGGGCGAACAGCGCCACCAGGATGGTGGCGGAGGCGAACTGCACGTTCAGTTTCGCCGACCCCAGGTTGACCAGAATGCTCAGGCAGACGTTCAAGCCCATGGCGATGCTGATGACGGTCCGGGTGGCCAGAGCCGCCCCGCGTCGGGCCGACCACGCCCCGATCGAGTAGAACGACAGGAAGAGCGTGACCTGGGATGCGAAGAGATCCATCCCGGTGGTGTTGGACAGGGCGATGTAGAGCGCGTTGACGGCAATCCCGGAGGCCAGCGGGTGGCTTCGCCGCCAGATCAGGGGAAGAGGGAGCAGCAGGCAACCGATCAGCTGGATCTCAAGGGGTGTGGCGAAGGTCGTCGAACCCAGGACGAAGGTCAGCCAGGCCATCAGACATCCCGCCGCCACGGCCGCGGCGGTGACGATCAGGTCCTGCCTCAGCCAGTTCTCGGGCAGTGTGCGTGAAGCCATGGAAGTGATGGTAAATGCTCCGCGAAGAAACAGGAACGCCTGTCCTGTGGTCGTGGGCCTGCGCTACAGCGCAAGCGGACGACTGCAAGGCAGGCGTTTCCTGCCGTCCGCCCTCGACAGCTCCCACTGTGCTAGTGTATTAATCACTTAATACAGCGATACGAAAGGTGTGTTCCGGTCCGTGGGGTCCGTGCCGTGACTCCGTACCGACGGCTGGCGTCGCTTCCCGACCATCGCGAACTGTCCGGAAGGATCGTCCCTTGCTGAGAACGGTGGATTTGTCGAAGAGATTCGGGGGGAACAATCTGGTGCTGGACGGGGTCTCCGTGGCCTTCGATGAGGCCTCCGTCACCGCGATCATGGGGCCGTCCGGGTCCGGGAAGAGCACGCTGCTCCACTGCCTGTCGGGCATGCTCCGTGCCACATCCGGGAAGGTGTTCCTCGGTGATGTCGACATCACGGGGCTCAGCCGCAGGAGACTCGATGCGCTCAGGAGGACCTCCTTCGGTTTCATCTTCCAGGACTACAACCTGATCGACGCCCTGACCGCTGTCCAGAACGTGCGGTTGCCGTCACTGTTCGGCGGAGCCGAGGTGACGGAGCCGCGAGCCCGGGAGATGCTCACGCTGGTGGGTTTGTCAGGCCTGGAGAACCGGTACCCGGCCGAGCTGTCCGGCGGTCAACGCCAGCGGGTCGCCATCGCGCGGGCGCTGGCCGCGGAACGCAGGGTGGTCTTCGCCGACGAGCCGACGGGAGCCCTGGACAGCGCATCCCGGCGGGAGGTGCTGGAACATTTCGCCGCGCTCCCGGCGCTCGGGAGCACCGTCGTGGTCGTCACCCACGACCCGACCGTCGCCGCCGCGGCATCACGAGTGCTCTTCCTGTACGACGGCGTGATCGTGGACGACCGCAGTGGTCTCGGGGCCCGTGACATCGCCGCCAGGCTCACCGATCTGGAGGCACGCTCATGAGGGCCTTGGAGATGATCCACTTGTCGACGCGGCTGGTGGTGCGTCACCTGGGGTTGTACGCCGGATGCGCCTTCACCATAGCCGCCACGGCGGTGGTCACGGGTGCCGAGACGACCGTCGCGGCGGCTTTCGGTGATCCCGGGCGGGTGTCCGTCGCCGGCCTGGCCCGTGAGCATGTGATGCGCACCGCGCAGCTGGCCGGCTGGCTGCTGGCGGTGATGTGTGGACTGGCCATCGTCGTCTCCGGTTTTCTGGTGTTCTCGGCCGTGAAACAGGTCGTCTCACTGCGGCAGCGGGAGCTGGCGATGTTGCGGCTGGCCGGGGCCAGCCGGTGGCACATCGGCGTCATGGCCTTCCTGGAGTGCGCGGTGCTCGCCCTGGTGGCCTCCGCGCCGTCGGCGCTGCTGGGAGGCGCGCTCGCCTCGCCCTTCTTCGAGATGCTGAAGACGGCCGGGATGTTCAGCAGGGTCGGGCTCGATACCTCCGTGCAGGTGCTTCCGATCATGGTGGTGACGGCGGTCCTGGTTTTCACTTCCGCCACGGCCGGCTTGCTGGCCGCGAGGAGTGCCACCCGGGGGGATCTGATCGGCGGCACCGATCCGCTGTCCGGGCGAATGCGGCCCCGGCAGGTCGCGGGACGGCTGGTCGTGGCCGGGGCGTGCGTGTGCGCCGTGGTGCTGATCGGTCCGGACAGCGATGTGGGTCTGGTGATCCTGGTGCCGGTGATCGCGGTCGTGTCCTTGCTGGCCCTGGCTCCCTTCCTCGTGCCCGTGGTCACCTGGCTGGCCGGGAGGGTGCTGGCGCCCATCATGTCCGGTCCCGCCATGCTGGCGGCCGGGCGGGCCTCCAAGGACCGCCGCCGTTACGTCGGTGTCGCGACGCCGTTCATACTCGCGGTCGGGCTGCTCGGTGGTTTCCACGTCGGAAACGCGGTTGACGAGCATCGGACGTTCGGGACTTACGGTGAGCTGCTCACCGCGACGGCCGTGGTGTTCGTGCCGGATGCGGCGAGCGCTGACCGGGTGGTGGATCTCATCGGCGGCAGCGCCTCCACCATCGCGCGGCACACCTCCACGATGTGGCCCGTGGCCGATCCCGCCGGGAAACTCGAACTGAAATACCTGAACTTCGTCGACCCGTTGGCGTACGCGGAACTGTGGAGCCAGCAGGTGGTTTCCGGGGATCTCTCACAGGTCGGGGGCAAGTCCATCGCATCCAGCGAGAAGGGCGACGAGGTCGGTGAAACCTACACCCTCGACGACGCGGCCGGGCAGCCGGTCACCCTGAGGGTGGTGGCGGTCGTCCACGACCCCGTCAACGAAGGGCTCTTCCTCGACTGGACGCAGCTCGTGGCAATGACCGGCGGCCGTGCCGGGCCGCCGACGGTTTTCGTGAATGGAACCGGCGGCAGCGGGGAGCTCGCAGGGGAGCTCGACGAGAACTCGGTGGCGGGCTCCGTCACGGACGTGCCCGGTTACGTGCAACGACGCCTGGAGGCCCGGCACCTCGCCACCGCCAATTCGAACATCGGCCTGTTCGGGACCATCTATCTGATGAGCCTGGTCGGCATGACCCAGATGGCCATCGCGTCGAACCTCGGACGTCGCCGCGAATACTCCACCCTGCGCTCGCTCGGTGTCGGTCGTGGGGGAGTGATGGGAGTGGTCGCTGTGGAGGCGGTGATCCTGCTGGTCACCTCGGCGATCCTGATCCTCGGGACGCTGCTGGGGCTCGGCGCGCGATACGCGCTCGGCGATGCATCCCTGGTCGGGCCCGCGATCTTCGACGTGCTGCCGCAGACCCTCGGCTTCTTCGGGTTCATGAGTGCCTTTCTAATCGCTGGAAACGCTCTCGGTGCGTTCCTGGCGGCAGGGGACGACCCGGGACGGGCCTGACGGGTCGCCTGCCCTCCCGCCGGAAACGCTTGTCTTCCCATCGTTTGCCTGCCTTCTCGTCGTTCGCCTGTCTTCCAGCCGGAAACGCTTGTCCTGCGGGCGCTCGCTTGCGCTGTAGCGCAAGCGGACGACTGCAAGGCAGGCGTTTCCCGCCGTCCGGCAGCGGAGCCTCTAGGCTGACGTCGTGAGCCAGTTCGAATCGCTTGGTCTGCCCCTCATCCACGCCGGGAAGGTGCGCGAGATGTACGCGCTGCCCGACGGTGACGTGCTGATGGTGGCCACCGACAACATCTCCGCCTTCGACCACATCCTGCCCACCCCCATTCCCGGGAAGGGTGCCGTGCTCACGCAGCTGTCGCTGTGGTGGTTCGAACTGCTGCGCGACCTGGTGCCCCACCACGTCGTCTCCGTTGACGTTCCCGACGCGGTCAGGGGCCGCGCCGTCGTCGTCGAGAAACTCGACATGGTGCCGGTCGAGTGCGTGGCGCGCGGCTATCTCACCGGGTCGGGCTGGGCCGAGTACCAGCGGTCGCGGACGGTGTGCGGGGTGCCGCTGCCCGACGGGCTGCGCGACGGTGACAAGCTCCCGGCACCGATCTTCACCCCCGCCATCAAGGCCGAGCTGGGGGAGCACGACGAGAACGTCGACCTCGCCACGATCGCCCGCCTCCACGGCGACGACCTGGCCGTCCAACTGCGCGACCTCACCCTCGAGGTGTACGCGCGGGCCGAGCGGATCGCCGCCGGGCGGGGCATCATCCTGGCCGACACCAAGTTCGAGTTCGGGCGCCGCGACGACGGAACCCTCGTCCTGGCCGACGAGGTGCTCACCCCCGACTCGTCGCGGTTCTGGGACGCGGAACTGTGGAGGCCGGGGGAGTCGCTGCCCAGTTTCGACAAGCAGTACGTCCGCGACTGGCTGGCCGAGGAGTCCGGCTGGGACCGCGAGACGACCCCACCGGAGCTGCCCGCCGAGGTGGTCGAGGCCACCCGCGCCCGCTACGTCGAGGCCTACGAACGCCTGACCGGGCGGTCGTTCCGGGAGATCCCTGCCGTATGATCACTGAATGATGCACCGGGAGCATCTCGCGGCACTGGCCCGCGAGACCGTCGAGATCATCGACCGCGGTTTCTACCTCAACGGCCGCGGTGAACGCGTCGAGCTGCGCGAACAGATCGAACACGCCGTCGCGGGGACCGTGGAGTACGCTCCCGACGCCGACCTGCCGAATCCGGAGCCGAAACCCGGGAGAGTACACGTCAAGGTGCAGCAGATGGGGACTTTTGAGGCCGCTCACCGGATACGGACGGCCGATCCGGTCGTCCTGAACTTCGCCTCGGCCATACATCCGGGCGGGGGTTTCCTGCTGGGTGCGCAGGCTCAGGAGGAGGCCCTTGCCCGCGACAGCGCCCTCTATGCCTGTATCCGCGGCCGCGACATGTACCGCATCAACCGCGACCACGACCGGGCCTACAGCCACGCGATGATCTACTCGCCCGCCGTGCCGGTGTTCCGGGGTGGGGACGACTCCCTCATTGACGTGCCGTGGCTGACCGCCGTCATCACCGCCCCGGCTCCCAACGCGGGAGCGGCGAAGTGGCGCACCCCGGGGGAGACGACACGGCTCGAGGATGCGCTGAGCGAACGTGCCCGGCGGGTGCTGGTCGTCGCACACGAACACGGCCACCGGAATCTGGTGCTCGGCGCCTGGGGCTGCGGGGTTTTCCGCAACGATCCCGGTTTCGTCGCCGCCACTTTCCGTGACCTGTTGGCCGGTCCCTTCTCCGGGGCCTTCGACCTGGCGGTCTTCGCCATCCTCGACCGGACGAGGGATCAGCGCGTTTTCGAACCCTTCCGGGCCGCCTTCATCTGACCCGGTTCCTCAGGCGATCCGCAGGCTCTTCCCGGCCTGGTCGAGCATGGAGCCGGCGTCGGCGTCGGCGTCCACCGCCCCACCCCAGTAGACGGACAGGCCGGACGGGTTTCCGACATCCAGGGCGATGGCGTCGAAAACCGCCCCGCCGCCCGGCGCGCGGGAATTGACGGCGTGGATCCGCACCCGGTGTCCCTGCCTGCCGTCCACCGTGACGGTCTCCGAGACCAGCACCTCGTGGGATTCGTAACCCCCGAACCTGCTGCCGGTCAGGTGGCATTCGATGACCTGCCTGGCCGTGGTGGCCGGATCGGTGAACCCTTCGGAGGCGGGGGCCCTGCCGATGGACAGGAAGGACGCCCAGGCGGAACTCCGATACTGGTAGGCGCGGGCGGTGGTGTCGGTCAGCAGCCGGGAGATGCCCGGGGAGTTGGTTCCGCCCGACGGGGTCGGGACGCTGAGGCCGGCGGCGGTCAGCCGGGAACCATTCGTCAAGGGCACCGTCCTGACCTCGACCTGCGGGCAGGGCAGCTGTTGTCCACCGCTGGGATCCGGTGCCGTCGGGGACGGGGATGGCGAATCCGGTGCCTTCTCGTCCCAGGTGCTGCCCGTTGGTTTGGCGGACACGGTGTCCGCGGGGGCGGTTGATTGGAGACCCCGGCCGAGCACGCTCCACGCCAGCAGCGCAACCGTGACGACCCCCACGGCCAGCACTACCCACATCACCCGGCCGCCCTTCCGGCCGGTGGAGCCGGGTGTCGTCGCGGGTCGCCGGGGCTCGGGGTCGCCCTTCCACGCGTTGCCGTCCCAGTAACGCATGTGGTCCTCGGGATCCTCGGGATCCGGATACCAACCGGGTTGCGACATGGCACGAAATTGTAGGACAGGTGGGATCCGGCCCGATAGGGTGCTGTCATGCCACGCGTCGTCGTCAACGTCATGCCCAAACCCGAGATCCTCGACCCGCAGGGCAAGGCGGTCACCGGTGCCCTCAAACGCCTCGGGTTCGAAGGAATGACCGTCCGTCAAGGCAAACGCTTTGAGGTGGAGGTGGACGGCGAGATCACCCCCGAGGTCCTGGAACGGGTTTCCCAGGCCGCGGAGAAATTGCTCGCCAACACCGTCATAGAGGCCTATGAAGTGGTGGTCGGCTGATGCCCCGCATCGGTGTGGTCACCTTCCCGGGGTCCCTAGACGACCATGATGCGCTGCGTGCCGTGAAGCTGTGCGGGGCCGAGGCCGTTCCGCTGTGGCACGGGTCGGATTCCATCGACGGCGTGGACGCCATCATCCTCCCGGGAGGTTTCTCCTACGGCGACTACCTGCGCTGCGGGGCCATCGCACGGTTCAGCCCCGTGATGGACACCGTCATCGACGCCGCGAACAAGGGACTGCCCGTGCTGGGGATCTGCAACGGGTTCCAGCTGCTCTGCGAGGCCCACCTCCTCGACGGCGCCATGATCCGCAACGTCGACCAGCACTTCATCTGCCGCGACGAGAGGCTCCGCGTCGAATCCATCGACACCACATGGACCTGCGGTTTCACCAGGGGCGAGGAGATCGTCATCACCCTGAAGAACGGCGAGGGCAACTACCAGGCCGATCCCGAGACCCTGAAACGTCTCGAGGGCAACGCCCAGGTGGTTTTCCGCTACCTCGACAACCCCAACGGGTCGGCCAACGACATCGCCGGGATCACCAACGAGCGCGGCAACGTCGTCGGCCTGATGCCCCATCCCGAACACAACGTCGAGGCCCTGACCGGGGCGTCGCTGGATGGCCGCAGGTTCTTCGAGTCGCTGATCCAGTTCCTCACCACCCGCGCCTGAACGTCCCCGCCGGGTCCTGGGAGGCGGCCCCGGCCGAGAACACCATGATCGGCCCAACCGTTCGAAGCGGTCTTGCCTGCACCTTTGTCGGTGGGACCACATACACTTGAGAACAAAAGTCATCGCGATTCTGAAGGAACCCCAACATGGCGAATCCCGTGTTCAGCCGCAGTTCGGCTTTCAACCGGCCGGCTGCCCCTCAGCAGCCTTACGGCTATCAACAGCAGCCGTACGGCTACCAGCAGCAGGGCTACGGCTACCAGCCGCAGCCCGGATATGTGCAACCCCAGCCGCAGCCCACCGCGGGGGTCATGACCATGGACGACGTCCTGGCCAAGACCGCCATCACCCTGCTCGTGGTGTTCGCGGCCGCAGCGGCGACGTTCACCCTGCTGCCGCTCAGCCTCGTGCTCCCGGTGATGATCGTCGGCGGACTCGGCGCCTTCGTCGTCTCCCTGATCGTCGCCACCCGGCACAAGGTCCCGGTGGCGGGTATCCTGGTCTACTCCGCACTCGAAGGCCTGTTCATCGGTGGCATCTCGAAGTACTTCGAGGTGACGTGGCCCGGCATCGTCGTCTCCGCGGTGCTGGCCACCTTCGTGACGGCAGCCGCCACCCTGGCCGCCTACAAGTTCTTCAACATCCGCGTCACCGCCAAGTTCCGCAAGATGGTCACCATCGCGACCATGGCCCTCGCGGGTGTTTTCCTGGTGAACTTCGTGCTCGCCTTGCTCGGGATCAACACCGGGCTGCGGGCCGTGGGCAGCGGCGCCGGCCTGCTGGCGATCGGCGTCTCGATCCTGGCCGTGTGCCTTGCCGTGTTCAACCTGGTGATCGACTTCGACTACATCGAGCGCGGCATCGCGTCCCAGGCCCCGGCCCAGGAGTCGTGGCGTGCTGCTTTCGGCATCACCGTCACCATGGTGTGGCTCTACATCGAGATCCTGCGCATCCTGTCCTACTTCAGGGATTGACCCGGTAAGCGGGCTGCTCCGGGACCCGGTGATCAGCGGCTCGGCAGGTGCTGGCTCAGCACCTGCCGAGCCGCTCGGGTCCAGGGGAGTCTGCGCCAGGCCTTCACCGGAACCCAGTCGGCCCGCGCCGTCGACCCTCCCAGGTCGTGGACGCGG
Source organism: Arachnia sp. (assembly GCF_057238465.1). NCBI lineage: Bacteria > Bacillati > Actinomycetota > Actinomycetes > Propionibacteriales > Propionibacteriaceae > Arachnia > Arachnia sp. Next base: position 169,746 of record NZ_DBHHFZ010000004.1, on the reverse strand, counting down.
GGGCGGCTGGGTTTTTCGCATGTCGCGGAGTAGATGATGCGCAGGGCGTGATAATCCTCCAGGCCGCCGTTCGGGGCGCGGCCGACCCAGTGGTCCGACTGGAGGGTCAGCAGCCGCCCGGGGACGACCTGCTGGCCCGTCTCCTCGTGGACCTCGCGCAGCAGGCCCGCCGTCGGTTCCTCGCCGGCGTCGAGACCGCCGCCCGGCAGGTTCCAGGCCCCGGGTGCCCCGGTGAGCCGAGACATGACCGTGCCCAGCAGGCCCCGCTCCGACAGCACGATGCCGTAGGCCCCGACCCGTTGGCGGAGCAGCGGCACCTCATCGGTCCCCGGCTCCTCGTAGACCACCACCCTGTCGACGGGCGGGGTGTCAGCGGGGGATGCGGGGCGGACCTCCAGGGTGACCATGACGTCACCGTCACGACATTCCGCTTCCAAGGGTCGCCCGGCGATCCAACCGGCCCGGTGCAGTGCGGTGTCGGGGTGTTCCCCGTGGCCGAGCACCAGCTCGATCACGGGGTCGTCGTCGAGAAGACCAATCAAACGCACCTTGGCATCTTAAGGGTTTGATGGCTTTCGCGAACCGGTCGTGCCGGGTCGTGAAGAAGGAGCGGTCCGGCGCGAATCCGCTCCCGAGGGTCGAGAAACAGACCTGCTCACGACCCCCCGGGGAACCCACGGCACTGTTTCGAACCGGCCTCTTCGTTGGAGTTCGTGGGGTGGGTCAAACACCGTCGACACGACCCGCCGGTCGTCTTCTCAGACCGGGTCACGAAGCAGCTGCAGGGCAACCGTGATCTCCGAGAAACATTCCTTCAGCCGGGGGACGTGATTTACCGGGTTTCCCTGCCCGCCTGGATGGCGGTGATCAGGATGGTGTTGACGATGTCCTCGACCAGGGCGCCGCGCGAAAGGTCGTTGACGGGCCGGTTGAGGCCCTGCAGCACCGGGCCGATCGCGAGGGCGCCCGCGGTGCGCTGCACGGCCTTGTATCCGGTGTTGCCGGCCGACAGGTCGGGAAAGATCAGCACGTTCGCGTGTCCCGCGACGGGGGAGTCCGGCGCCTTGGAACGGGCGACCGACTCGGCCACGGCCGCATCGAACTGCAATGGACCGTCCGCGCACAGCCCCGGTGCCTTCTCGTGGAGGATGGCGGTGGCCTCCCTCACCAGGTCGACATCCGGACCCGTGCCCGAGGCGCCCGTGGAGTAGGAAAGCAGCGCCACTTTGGGTTCGAGCCCGAACTGTTCGGCCGTCACCGCCGAGGCGATGGCGATGTCCGCGAGCTGCGGGGCCGTCGGGTTCGGGTTCACCGCGCAGTCGCCGAAGGCCAGCACCCGGTCGGGCAGACACATGAAGAACACCGACGAGACCAGTGATACCCCGGGTTTGGTCCTGATGACCTCGAAGGCGGGGCGGATCGTGTGGGCGGTGGTGTTGACCGCACCCGAGACCATGCCGTCGGCCAGGCCGTCGCGCACCATCATCGTCCCGAAGTAGGAGACATCCGCGACCCGGTCGTGGGCCTGCTCCCGGGTGATTCCTTTCTTCGCGCGCAGCTCGGCGTACTCGTTGGCGAATCGTTCCCGCAGGGGATCGTTCGCGGGGTCGATGATGTCCGCGCCGGAGATGTCGACGCCCTCCGCTGCGGCCACCTGTCGCACGGCCCCGGGATCGCCCAGCAGGATCAACCGGGCGCCTCCTGTGCGCAGCACCTCCGCGGCGGCTCGCACGATGCGCGGCTCGGTGCCTTCCGGCAGCACGATGCGCTGGTTCACGGCACGTGCCTCGTCCAACAGCCTGCGCTGGAACAGCAGCGGGGTGACGAGGCGGGTTTCCCGGACCTGTCGCGCATGCGCCAGCACATCAACCCCGCTTTGGGAAGTGCCGAGCTGCACCAGGGCAACGGTGGGCACGAAACGACTCCAGGTGCGCGTGATGGACTCCGGAATCGCCGCTCCGGAGACCATGACAGCCGCGGGGAGCGGGAACCGTCCGGAGGCCAGGCCGACGATCAACCCGATCAGGATGTCGATGCGCTCGACGGGAACCACCGGGCAGGTGTCCCCGGTCAGGCGTTTCAGCACGTCGCTGGCGCTTTCCCCGGGGGCAATGGCGGTGTGTATCGGATTGGTGACGTGGTTGCTGAATGACCCGCTGAGCAAACGGTAGGACGAGGCCCCACCGGAGTTTCCGGCCCAGCTGCCATCGACGAGCCGCACCCCGACCACCGTGGCGTGGAGGTCGGCGGCCGCTGCCGTGGCGACCTGCTCCAGTGAGCCGTCGTCGCCGTCCGTGACCAGGACCAGACCGGCTCCCAGTTCCGTGGCCAACCGGGCCTGAAGTGTGAACGCCACCGGGTGAAGTGCCTCCGGCAGCTGCGCGGAGGTCACCACAACATCCCCGCTGACTTTTTCCACCGCCTCCACAGCGGCCGACAGGACACGGTCGGGATCCTTTGCGGCGGTGACGGGGTCGGCGGCGAAGAGCGGGCCGAGGTTCACATGGACGGCTCGGTTCTCCAGTTCCGTGAGGAGACGGCGAGCGGTTTCCTCGACGTTGATTCCGGGCCGGGTGGGTGCGATGTGAAGAATGGCTCGGGTCATGTCAGTTTCCCAGCACCCGGTCCAGGACACGGTCGAGACCGTCAGGTTCGCCGCCGTAGTTCGCGATCACGGCGTTGCGGATCTCGGCGCGCCCGAAAGCAGGTCGATCCGCCGCCTCCGTGGGGGTCGCCTTCTGGGTTTCCTCGGAGTTCCGCACCAGGCGGATGCCCTTCTGCTGGGCCACCTCGGCCGCCAAAGCGGTGACGATGCTGTCCGGACGCAGGCTCAGCTCGGTCCTGCCATCAGCGAGAGCCTGGGTGATGTCCTGCTGGGTTATCACGTGTCTGGGCATGGCCTGTCCTTCTGAAGTGTTCACTTGGATTTCCGGCTGGTCTGCGACAGGCGCAGCTGCAGGAAGTAGAACGCGCTGGAGAGCCTGTTGAGCGCGTGGTTCAGGGAAACCGCGAAAGGGTTGTCCTGGGATGGCAGTGCCGTCAGCGCCTCGATCTCCAGTTCGCGGGAGCTGGCGCGGCACAGGTTCAGCCAGTGCGACAGCACCGGCGATGAACCGTCGAGGGTTTCGTGGGGCACGCCCAGAACGGACTCCGGATCGTGGGTGGCCTTGTGGATGGACTTCTCGTCCCATCCGGGCAGGGAAAGCGGCGCCACGACCCGCTGGTGGTATTCGGCGCTGGTGAGTTCCCGGCAGTACGCGGCCAGGATGGCCAGCGACTCCGCCAGCCAGTCCGGACCTGTGCTGCGGGCCTGGCATTCGGTCATGAGCACCAGCGCGTGCAGGCTGTCGAATTTTCCGCGCAGCCGGATCCGGGGATGCGTCTTGACCACGAAGACCTCGTCGTTGAGCTGGGTCATGTTGTCGCCCTTGCGGGTGAGCTCGCCGCCGCAGCAGTCGCAACGTGGATGCTGTGGACGGTTGATCGGGAACACCGACTTCTGCTGCCACGAGGTGTCGGCGGTTTCCCCACCATCGGGAGTTGCCTGTGGGGCGCTCGGCGACGAAACCGCGGGGGCGGTCCCCGGTTCCGGCTCCGAGGGGTCGACCCGGTTCAGCTGCCATTGTCTGACGAAGTCCCGGGCGGAGGGCGTCAGCCGCGCCCCTGCAGGCACCTTGATGGTGGCCCCGAGGGTGGGGCGACGCAGCTGGTCGCGGAGTTCTGCCTCGGTGACGATGGTCACAGCCCCGACTCCCAGTCGGCCGGGAAGGTGACATAGACGAATTTGGTCCAGCTCGGTGTGCCGAAGGTGATCCTGGAACCCTTGGGTACGTACATGATGTCGCCGGGTTTGGCGATCCTCGTGCCCTCGGGGGTGCCGATGTGGAGTTCGCCCTCGAGCACGATCTGCACTTCGTCGTAGCTGAACTCCCAGGGGAAACTGCCCTCGGTCAGGGTCATGTATCCGGCAGCCATCGGGGCACCGTCGTCGGAGGTGACGACGTCCCCGGTGCGCACCTGCTGGCCGGGTTTCGGCCCGGGGTAGGGGAACGGTTCGGTGACCGCCTCGGATGCGCGGCAGAGTTTGACGGGATGTGTGGGGTTCGCCGTCGTCGTGGCGATGTCGTTGGCGAGCATCGAGGCGACGAGGGTCCGGATGCGCTGGGTGAGGTCGTCGTCCGATGCTGTGGCCGGTGCAGGGGCCGCATGGGTTGCGGGTGCGGGGGCGGAGCCCGCGGGTTCGAGCCTGACGCCCAGTTCGGTGGCGCGGTCACGGGCCAGTGGGGTGACGAGCGCTTCCTCGGGGACGGTGAGCCGTCCGGCGGCTGCGGCCCGGGTGACCTGATCCGCGGTGATGACGGTGCGTGTGGACATGATGCTCCTTCAGTGAACGGGGGCGGAGAACCCGCCCCCGTGTGCTGGCCGGGAGATCTCCCGGCCAGCACACAGGCCCGGTGAATACGGGATCAGCCCTTCGTCTTGGGCAGGATGAGCTCGACCTCGTTGTGAGGACGGGGAATCACGTGGACGCTCACCAGCTCGCCCACGCGCGACGCGGCGGAGGCCCCGGCGTCGGTGGCGGCCTTCACTGCGCCGACGTCACCGCGGACCATCACGGTGACGAGCCCGGCACCGATCTGCTCCTTGCCGATCAGGGTCACGTTGGCGGCTTTGACCATCGCGTCGGCCGCTTCGATGGAGCCCACGAGGCCCTTGGTCTCGACCATGCCGAGAGCGGTCATAGTTACATCAGCCATGGAAGTGCTCCTTCTGTTTGTGGTCTGTGGCTGTTGGTCGGTTTTTTCCGGGGTCTTTGCCGCTGCGGCGGACCCGGACGTGGATGCCGGTGTTTTCTGCACCGGTGTCTTGCTGGTGTTTCGAGCGTTCTCCTCCTCGGTCGATGCCGTTGAAGCCTGATTGGTTGCGGTCACGCCTCAGCTCCTTCCACGCTCATCTGGTGCCGCGCATCTCGGCCAGCACCTGGGCGACGATCCGGTCGATCGCGTCCTGTCCCGGATCGTTCGAGGCGGCCTGGGCCGGGGCGGGGCCCGACTCGCGGCCACCCCACAGCTTGGCGACCTCGGGGGCGTCGCGCAGATGGTAGGCGAGACGTTTGACGTTGAGGACGTGCCTGAGGGAGATGTTGTCGCCGACGGCCGCGCCGCCGATACCTCCGGGCGCCAGTGTCAGTGACGGTGCCAGCCCGGTGGTGTATCCGACCCCACCCAGGCAACCCCAGGTGTTGACGAGAATCCGAAATGCCGGTTTCTCGATCCCGAAGGCCAGGACCGCTTCCTCGTCGCGTGAGTGGATGACGATGCTGTGTCCGTCACCACCGAAATTGAGCATCTCGATGGCACGGTCGCAGCCATCACGCCAGCCGTCCACGACCATGAAGCCGAGCACGGTGGTGAGTTTCTCACGCGACAGTGGGTGGTCGGGACCGATGCCCTCGAGGTCGGCCACGAGGACGCGGGCCGTCTCGGGCACCTGGATGCCGACCTGCTCCGCGATGTACTGCGGGGTACGGCCGACGAGACCGGCGACCATCATCCCGTTCGGGCGGAACATCACCGCGGCCAGCTTGTCGGACTCCTCCTTGGTGAGCCAGTGCGCACCGTTGGCCTGCATCTCGGCCTTCAGACGCTCCGCGATGGGCCTGTCGGCGATCACCGCCTGTTCGGTGGCGCAGATCGTGGAGCAGTCGAAAGACTTCGACTCGACGATCATCCTGGCAGCCTTGACGACGTGGGCGCTGCGGTCCACGTAGGCGGGCACGTTGCCCGGGCCGACACCGAGGGCCGGTTTGCCCTGGCTGTGAGCGGCTTTGACCATGCCGGGACCACCGGTGGCCAGGATCATCGAGGTGGCGTAGTGGTTCATCAGCTCGGTGGTGCCCTGGAGCGTCGGGTTCTCCAGGCAGGAGATCAACCCGGCAGGCATGCCCGCCCTCTCGCCGGCCTCCCTGACCACCCGCACCGCCTCGGCGGTGCTCCTCGACGCCGACGGGTGGGGGGCGACGATTACCGCGTTGCGGGCCTTGACCGAGATCAGCGACTTGAAGATCGCCGTCGAGGTCGGGTTCGTGGAGGGAGTCAGAGCGACGATCACGCCGACGGGAGCGCCGATCTCCACGATCTTGCGTTCCTTGTCGTGGTGCAGCACCCCGCAGGTGGGGGTGTCCTTGATGTACTCCCACACGTTCCGGGACGCGAACTCGTTCTTCAGTTTCTTGTGCAGCGGGAAACCGAAACCGGTTTCCTCGTGGGCGAGCTGCCCGAGCCGGGCGGCCTCGGTGACCGCGGCCTCGACCATCGCCTCACAGATCCGGTCAACCTCCTCCTGGGAGGCGAACTGGAAACTGCGCGCCGCCTCGCGGGCCTGTTTGCACAGGTCGCGGGCCTTCTGGATGGATGCCAGATCCTTGTCGATTTCCGTCACTGAATTCCCCTTCAGTATTTTCGAGGCGAGGCCGCCACGTCGAGAACGGTGTCCTGGAAGGCGGTGCAGGCCGCGCGGCAGGCACTCTGGGTGCCGGTGAGCAGACCACCTGCGAAGTTGGTTTCCGAGGGCGGCTCGTAGAACACCTTCATCTCCACCCCGGCCGCCTTCATGGCTGCGTCAAGACCGAGGGTGGCCTCCAGCGGGGGAGCGATGAGGTAGGCCAGCGGTTCGCCGCGGTGGATGCCCGCCGCTTCGCTGAGGTAGCTGCCCGTGCTGCTGATCAGGTGCGGGAAGAAGGTCAGGTCCCCTGCCTCGTTGGCCGTGTAGAAGCAGGCTTCCTCCTCGGCGTAGGCGATGCAGGCGTCCAGACCGGAGCGGGCCTCTGCAGGGGTTGGTCCGGCCAGGATGCCGATGATCTCACCGGAGAGGGGACCCGACGGGTAACCGGAACCCGCGTAGAAACTCTTCGCGTAGACCACGTCGACCTCGGCGAACTTGGTCGCCTCGTCGAGGGAGACGTACAGCGCGTCGTCGATGTCGCAGGTGACCAGCGCCAGGGAACGCTGGTGGTCCTTGAGGTTCAGGTGCTTCGCGAAGCCTTGGTCCACGTTGGGGATGATGCGTGCCGCCAGGATGGTGGGCCTGACGGGATCGAGAATGGCCATGGTCGTCTCCTCAGTCCTCGCCACCGGACAGCGCACGCAGCTTCACGCCGGATGCGCTGTGCTGGATCATTCGTTTGACCACCTCGACGACGTAGGCGCCGGCCTCGAGGGGGTTGGTGCCGCCGTGGGTGGTGATCATGCAGATCAGGTCGCGGTCGGCGTCGCTCTTGCCGGGCTGCGGGTCGAAGCCCATGTAGACGCTCATGGCGTCCGCGATGCCCAGGCCGGGGCGTTCACCGATGAGCAGCAGCACGACCTTCGCCTGCACGATCGTGTTCACGTCGTTCATGATCCCGACGCGGCAGTTCTCGATCAGGAAGGGCGTGCCGAGGGTGAGCCCCGCAGAGCTGAGCCCCTGCTCGATCACCGGGTAGATGTCGCCCAGATTGTTCGAGATGGCCGCCGCGGACAGGCCGTCGCCGATGCAGATCTGCACGTCGGGTTGTTTTTTGCAGCGTTCCTGGATGATGGCCTTGGCCTCGTCGGTCAGGCGACGTCCCAGGTCGGGGCGCAGCAGGTATTCGGAGCGGTCCGCGGCCTGGCTGTGCACCGTGAACAGTTTCTGCTTCTCCTTGGTGTCCTCGTTGATGACACCGTAGATGGCGTCCTGGGTGACGGCGTGGTCGGCCTGGAACAGCAGCAGCGACGCGGTCTTGGGGCGGGCGCCGGCGCGGCCGATCCCGATCCGGGCGGTGGTGGTTGCGCACAGGTTGCGCAGGCCGTCCGCGTCGTAGGGGTTGTCCACCCTCAGCCTGCGTCGTTCGGATTCCACGGTGGGATCCGGCAGGTCGATCACCAGCTCCCCGGAGGCGCCGTTGCCGTTGCCCGTGGCCACGGGGATGAGGTTGGCCTCGTCAGGGGGTGTGATGCCGTCGCGTTTCAGCTCCGCGATGACGCGGGCGACGATCTCTTCGAGTTTTTCATTCATCGTGAGGTCACCTCTTCAGGAAGAACGAGGGGTCGCCGGCCAGGTCGGTCAGGTGTCCGTCCTTCCACAGGCCGATGTCCTCCAGCCATGCCTTGAACTCGGGTAGCGGGCTCAGGCCGAGGGCCTGCCGCAACGCCGGGGCGTCGTGGTAGCTGGTGGACTGGTAGGACAGCATGGAGTCGTCGCCCTGCGGTACGCCCATGATGAAGCTGCCACCGGCGGCGGCGAACAGCACGGCCAGGTTCTCCAGGTCGTTCTGCGTCGCCTTGGCGTGGTTGGTGTAGCAGACGTCACATCCCATGGAGATCCCGGTGAGTTTGCCCATGAAGTGGTCCTCCAGGCCCGCCCGGGTGATCTGGGTGGCGTCGTAGAGATATTCGGGTCCGATGAACCCGACGACCGTGTTGACCTGGTAGGGGTCCCACCGTTTGGCCATCGAGTAGATGCGGGCTTCCAGGCACAGCTGGTCGGCGTCGTTGTGCGCGTCCGCTGACAGCGCGGAGCCCTGACCGGTCTCGAAGTACATGTAGTTGGGGCCGGGGGTCCAGCAGTACTTTTTCGCCAGCGCGTAGGCCTCGTCGATCATTTCGACGCTGACCCCGAAGCTCTCCATGGCCTTCTGCGAACCCGCGAGCGACTGGAACACCAGGCCGACGGGTACACCACGCTTGAGGCACTCCATCTGGGTGGTGACGTGCGCCAGCACACAGTTCTGGGTGGGGATCTCCCAGCGGTCGATGATTTCCTTGGTCATCTCCAGCAGACGACTGACGCTGCTGACCGAGTCGTCGGAGGGGTTGATGCCGATCACCGAGTCACCCGACCCGTAGGACAGGCCCTCGTAGGCGGCGGCGCGGATGCCGTCGACGGAATCGGTGGGGTGGTTCGGTTGGTTGCGGGAGGCGAGCGTACCCGGCAGGCCCATGGTGTTGTTGCAGTGCTTGACCACGTGGATCTTCTTGCCGCCGACCACCAGGTCCAGGTTGCTCATCAGTTTCGTGACCGCGGCGACCATCTCGCCGGTCAGGGCGTTGCTGATGCGGTGGATCATCTCGCTGGTGGTGTTGTTGTTGAGGATCCACTCGCGGAACTCACCGACGGTCCAGTTCTTGATCTCCGAGTAGATGGTCTCGTTGACCGCGTCGTCGATGACCCGCGTCACCTCGTCCTCGTCGTAGGGGACGACCGGGTTCTCGCGCAGGGCACTCAATGGCACCTCCGCCAGGACCAGACGAGCCGCCACCCGCTCAGCAGCGGTCTTGGCCGCGATACCGGCCTGCTGATCGCCCGACTTCTCCTCGTTGGCCTTGGCGAGCAGATCCTTCAGGTCGCGAAACTCGTGGGTTTCACCGAAAAGTTTCGTGCGCAGCAGCATCAGGCCACCTCCTTCACACCGTTTCGCATGGTTGTTTCCTTCACCTTTCAGGTCCTACTGGTAGAAAACGAGGGTCTTCACTGAGACCGGGACGACCCGGCCCTCGAACAGCGGCTCCCCGATGTCGATGAAATCGCCCTCCCCGAGACCGATCTGGTCGACGACGATGACCGGCAGGTCGGGGCTGCGGGACTTGATCGTCTGGCCGAGCACCTGCCCGTAGTCCTCCTCCGTGACCAGGATCAGTGGCTTGCCCCGCGGCAGGTAGTCCTCGGCGAACAGCGCCAGGCCCGTGGCGATGGCTATCACCTGGGGATAGTCCATCCGCCGGGGCAGGTCGAGAGTGATCACGAAGTTCCCCTGGTCCGCCTCTCCGCGGTCCCAGCGCCTCACGGCCCGGGTGACGGCACGCCTGACACCTTCCGGGTCGCGATACTCGGGTACGGCGTCGAGCAGCCTCGGTTCGATCACCGGGAGGTTCTTCAACGGCAGGTGTTCGCGTTCGGTCCAGATCGTGGAACCGGAGAGCGTCACCTGTTGGCTCGCGGCCCCGAGCACGGTTGCGCGCAGGGTCTGTCCGGGTTCCTCGACGTGAAGCTGCTGCCAGCGCGGGTTCTCCCGCAGCGACTGCGCGAACAGAGGGCCGACGTCACCGAAACGGGCGATCTCCTGGATGGTGGAGCAGGGCAGGTTCGCGTAATAGGCGGCACCGACCCCTCCGGAGACGAAATAGGCAGCGACCGGGCCGTCGATGTCGAGGGGGGTGGTGAGGGCCAGTTTCTCGGCCAGCGGTGAGGTCTTGCCGAGCACCAGGTCGATGACGACATCGGCCATCGCGTCGGTGAATCGTCGCAGCGCGGGCACAGGGGCTGGTTGGCCGACCTTGAGGTCGGTCAGGCCGAGGGTCTCGACGACCACCTGGCCGCCGGGTTTGAGGTGCTCCAGCACCCCGGTGTCGGGGTTGACCATGGCCTGCCTGCCGCCGACCATGACCGCGGCGGAGGAGACGTGTTTGCCGGCCCGGAAGATCGCCGCGTTCGCGGAGCCGCCCCCGATGTCGACGTTCACGATGGTGGCGTAATGCTCTGCGGCCCAGTCGCTGGCGCCGGAGCCGCGTCCGGCGATCTGGGATTCCAGGCTGGGCCCCGCGACGGTGACCACGAATTCGCCGGCCAGATCGGACAGACCCTGGAGGATCGCCTCCGCGTTGCGGGTGCGGGCGGTTTCGCCGGTGATGATGACCGCCCCGGTCTCCACCTGCGATGAGTCGATGTTCGCGCGTTCGTACTCGCGATGGATCATTCCCACCAGCGCCCCGACGTTGATCTCATCAGGGGCTGACAGCGGCGTCAGGTGGGGTTCGCTCTGGTAGAGGACCGTGCGTTCGTCGACGTCGAGGCGCGGCACCAGGCCGACGCGCGCGTGGTTGCTGACCGACAGGCGCGAGAGGACGAGCTGGCTCGTCGTCGTTCCGATGTCGATCCCGACGCTGAGCATCTCCCTGGATTTCGTTGCCATGGGATCAATGCTTTCTGAAGGTCACGGCGCCCTCGACCTCCAAGGAGTCGAGGATTGCCATGATCACCGAGTCGACGGGGGCGTCGTCGTTGTCCAGGCCGCGGCGGGCAGCGCTTCCGTCGGCCACCAGGACGAGCTCCCCAGTGCCCGCGCTGACCATGTCCACCGCCACGAAGGGATCGCCGTAGAGTTTGTTGTCGGGGGTGGCGGCCCTGAGGATCAGGAGCTTCGAGCCCCGGATGTTGTCCGGTTTCATGGTTGAGACCGCAGAGCCGATCACGCGGGCGATCCGCATCGTCTCAGACCCCCTCTGCGGCCGCTTCGGGCGCCTCCGGTGCCGGGGCGTCCTCCGCCCTGGGCAGGGACCTGCCGAACAGCAGCAACGCCAGGGCGACGGCGGCGAAGCCCGCCACGAGTTTGCCGGCGATCACCGCTGCGATCATGCTGGACTCCGCCCCGGCCACGAAACCGAGGTGGTCGCCGAAGGCGAAGGCGGCGCTCACGGCGAAGGCGGAATTGACCACCTTGCCGCGGTTGTCCATGTCCTTCATGACCTGGAACATCGGGATGTTGTTGGCCAGGGTGGCGATCATGCCGCCGGCCGCGGTGTCGTTGATTCCGATGAGCTTGCCCACCTTGCCGAGAGGTTTACCGGCGAGTTTGATGATGAGGAAAACCGCGGGGAAAGCACCCAGCAGCACGATGGCGATGAGCCCGACCGTTTCGAGACCCTCGGTGACCGGTTTGAGTTCCCAGCCCTCGGGCATGATCTTGATGCTAAGCACCTGTTCGAGAACGGCAATCACGAGACCGACGGTGATGATGGCGAGCAGGATCTTGCCGAACCACTCGAAGCCGGTGGTCATGGCGTTGGGGAAACGCCACAGGCCGAAAGCGATGAGCAGGGCTGCCACGACGATGGGGATGAGGTTGATCAACACCATGCCGATCGGGAAACCCGCGCTCAAACCGGAGACCAACACACCGATGGGAATGGTGCAGATTCCCGCCAGGATTCCCTTGGCCAGGAAACCACGGTCGTCCTTCTCGATGATCCCGAGGGAGACGGGGATCGTGAACACGACCGTCGCGCCCATCATGGATCCGAGTACCAGACCCGACAGCTGAGCCGCCTGCGGGTTCTCGGTCATCTGCTGGGCCAGGGGCCAGCCGCCCATGTCACAGGCCAGCAGGGTGCCCGCGAACATTGCGGGATCAGCGCCGACGAGCGCATAGACCGGGTTGATGACCGGCCCCAGCAGCGTCGCGAGTACCGGTGAGAGCGAGATGATGCCGACCATGGCGAGTGCCAGGGGACCGAGGGAGTTGAAACCCTCCTCGAATTGTTCACCCAAACCGAACTTGTTCCCGATGGCCCGGTCTATGCCGCCGAGGACCATGCAAATCATCAATATCCAGAGGATGATCTCGTTGATGCCCACTGCGACTCCCGTGTCCGTCCCGTAACTTGTTCAGATCCCTCGTCGGGATCCCGCTCACATCCGCGTATCACGAGGCCGCCCACGGCCACCCGTGCACTCACGGACAGGAACATGGTGCCGACCCTGCAGGAAGTTTCCCAGACCACTTAGCACGAAAACGACAGACCACTTGAGCGATGGTGCGATACCCGCGGGGCGGTTCGGATGTTTTCCGTTTGGCAACTTTTCTTGTGGATTGGGTTTGAATCGGCCCGAAGGAGTCGACCGCTGGGTAGCCTGTCCGGCATGGCAAGGACCGCACTACCAATCCAGCAGCGCTTGGTCCTCGATCTCGGGATCACGCCGATTCCCCATCGCATCGTCGCGGCGATCAGACACGGGATCGAGGACGGCAGCCTCTTCGACGGCGACCCCTTGCCCTCGTCCAGGAGATTCGCCGAGGAGTACAACATCTCACGTTCCTGCGTCGTCGAGGCCTACGAGATCCTCGGCGGATTGGGTCTGGTCACGTCCTCGCAGGGCAGCGGCACCCGAATCAGTCAGGGCGCGCGGGACCTCCTGAGGGGTTGCCCGCCCGAGACCGAGGAGACGTCGGCCCGGAACCAGGCCGGGCCCGCCCCGTCGGTGAACCTGACCGTTCCCGGGGGTGCGGACAATTCCGTGATCAATCTGCGGGACTGGAACCGGGCCTGGCGGGAGGCCATTGATCCGTTCGAGATGACGAACGGCATCGCGGCCCTGCAGAAGGCGCTAAGCGACCACTTGCGTTCCTTCCGTGGAATGGTGCTGGAACCTGACCGGATCGTGTTGCGACCGTGCATTGGAAGCGTGATTGCGGACATCGTCCACGGGCTGGAACTGCGAGGCTGCGGGGTCGCCATCGAGGATCCCGGGTATCCGAGGGTGCAGCGACACCTCACCAACGAGGGCTGCCGGGTGCACTGCGTGCCCGTGGATGAGGAAGGCCTCAGGATTGACATGCTGACCGGCGCCGACAAGGTGGTTTACGTCACACCGGCGCGGCAGTGGCCCACAGGGGTCGCGATGAGCGCCGAGCGTCGCCGGGAACTGTTGGAGTGGTCGGCTCGCGCCGGCGGGGTCATCATCGAGAACGACCTTGACGCCGAGTTCACCTACGGGCACGCTCCCCAGCCGACCCTGTTCTCCATGGCGGGGGAGGGCGCGAGGGTGATCTACATCGGTTCCTCCTCGAAGCTCATCACCCCAGAGCTGGGGCTGGTGTGGCTGGTGGTTGACGACGAGTTCCGCAGGCGCGCCGCGGATGTCGCGATGGTTTCTGACTTCTCGGCTCGGGCGCTGGCCCGTTACATGTCCTCCGGGGCCATGTATCGGCACCGCAACAGGGCGCTCGCGTTGTTCGGGGAACGTCGGGCGGCGTTGCTCGCGGCGCTCGGCAAGCTGGTGCCCGATGTGCGGATCTGCGGCGATCCGAGTGGCACGGAACTGGTGCTGCACCTGCCCGATAGAGCCGACGAGCTGGTGGTGCAGATGCGGCTGGAGGATGCCGGGTACCAGGTCTCGACGCTGGGGGACTTCGCGATGCGCGACCATCCGCCCGCGTTGCTGCTGCAGTACGGGGACCTGGCGCCGGTGCAGGCGCGGAACTTCGCCGAGAGCCTGCGCGGAGTCCTGGCGTCCTGAGGCGCAGACCGCCCGGATCCGGATAGGCTGAACCGGTCAGAGGAGGTTGCACATGGACTATCGCGACAGCGTGGACCTTTCCGGTTCGCACACCCAGCGGGCCTCGGGCGGTGGGGGTGGTGGCCGGATGGCCCTGGGCGGTGGTGTTGGCGGGTTGGTGCTGATGTTGCTGGTCGTGTTCGTCGGTCCGCGGCTCGGCATCAACGTCTCCGACCTGCTCGGTTCCGGCTCGGGCCAGGACCCCAGGCCGGCGGTGCAGGGCAGCGACCTCGACCACTGCAAACAGAAGAACGTCAACGTCAACACCAACCGCGAGTGCCGCTGGCTGCTCTACGAGAAGGTCCTCCAGGACTACTGGTCGAAAACGAAACCGAACTACGAGTACGCCACGGTGAAGCTGTTCTCCGGCACCATCAGCACCGCCTGCGGGGTGGGGCAGACCGAGATGGGGCCGTTCTACTGCTCCGGGGACTCCACCGTCTACATCGATGACTCCTACGTCGGCCAGCTCCTCAAACAGCTGGGGGCCGCGGGTGGGGACGCGGCCGAGCTGTACATCGTCGCCCACGAGTTCGGGCACCACATCCAGAACCTGGACGGAACCATGCGCAAGGTCAAGCGTGGCACCGGAGCTGATTCGTCGCAGGTGCGGCTCGAACTCCAGGCCGACTGCTACGCAGGGGTGGTGTTCAACCAGGTCATGAAGGACTCGAACTCGCCGATCAAGGCGGTCAGCAAGGACGATCTGCTGCGCATCGCCGACGCGGCTCGTTCCGTCGGCGACGACCACATCCAGAAACAACAGGGCGGATTCGTCAACCCCGAGTCCTGGACCCACGGCAGCTCCGAGCAGCGGCAGCGCTGGTTGAGTGTGGGGTTCGACTCCGGTAATCCTTCTTCCTGCAACACCTTCGACACCCAGGACCTGTGAGGTTGAATTGAGAATAGTCGCCCCCGAGCAGCTGGCCGCTGCTCTACCCGGGCTGCCCGGAAAACCCCGCATCGTCACCCAGGGCAGTTTCGGCACCCCCCGTGCCCTGCTCGGGTTGCTGGACGAGGCCATCCCCGAGTACCGGTTGTTCATCGTCAACGGGCTCGGCAGGCTGCCGGACCGCGAGGGGGTGCGGATCGAAACCACTTTCGTCGGTTCCGGGTTGCGTGGGAACCCCCGCGTCGACTACTACCCGGCGCGGCTGTCCACCACCCCCCAGCTGTTTCGTGGCTCGCTGCCCCCGGACATCGTCGCGGTGCAGACCTCGCGGGTCGTCGACGGGAGGGTCAGCCTCGGCATCGAGGTGCAGGTGCTGCCGGGTGCCATTGACGCCGCGAAACAGCGTGGCGCGATCCTGGTGGCGCAGATCAACGAGAACCTGCCGTTCATCCACGGCGACGGGGTGCTGTCGGTCGACGACATCGACCTGGCCGTCGAGATCGCCGAGCCGGTGCCGGTGGCGCCCGAGGCCAGGATCGACGACGAATCCGCGGCGGTCGGGGAGAGGCTCGCGGCGATGGTTCCCGACGGCGCCACGCTCCAACTCGGAATCGGTGCGCTGCCGGAGGCGGTGATGCAGGCGCTGCGGAACAGCCGCGGCCTGAGGGTGTGGACCGAGCTGATGGCCGATGGTTTCTTCGGGCTGCTGCGTTCCGGTGCCCTCGACGAGAGCCACCCCATCACCGCGACCTTCGCCTACGGCTCCGAGGAGCTCTACGCCTGGGCCGACGACAACCCACAGCTGCGGCTGCTGCGCTGCGAAACCACGAACAGCCCCGGGAACATCGCCAAACAACCGGCGGTGACCAGCATCAACACCGCGCTGCAGGTCGACCTGTTCGGGACCATCAACGCCACCCGCGTCAACGACCGCATCATCTCCGGCACCGGAGGGCAGGCCGACTTCATCGTCGGGGCCCTGCACTCCCCGGGCGGGCAGGCGATCATCGCGTTGAAGTCGTGGCATCCGAAGGCCAACCGCTCCACCATCGTGCCGAAACTCAAGGAACCCACGACGTCGCTGCAACCGTCCTGGGTGGTCACGGAACAGAACATCGCCCGCGTCTTCGGGGCCTCCCAGCGCGACCAGGCGCTGGGGTTGATCGAAACAGCCAGACCCGAGGCCCGCGAGTCGCTGCACACCGAGGCCGAACGCATGGGGCTGCTCGGCTGAAAGAACCCGTCCCCGCAGCCGGTTGAGCCGGTCTGCTCGCTCTGCGAGCTGGCCGTGTCGAAACCGTGGTGACCTTGTTCGGGGTGGTTTCGAGTCGGGTTGCTCTTTCGTCGCGGTCTGGCTCAACCGGTTTCAGGACGGGGGTTCACTGTTTCAGCTGGTCCTCGGTGTACTCGGTGCCGTCGGGGTCCGTGAAATGCACCTTGCCGCCGCAGTCGTAGCGGATTATCGGTGTTTTGCGCCTGTAGCGGTTGTCCACCTCGATCCGGCATTCCGTCTTGGAATCGGGGTTGAACTTCTGGATCGAACGCGCCAGCACCAGGGCGTTGAGCTGGATCGGGTCGAAGGGGGTCAGGGAGGATGATTCCTTGAGCCTGGTCGTGTACACGGGCAGGGCGGCGGAGCGGATGCGTCGTTCGGTGATGCCGTTGTTCGCAGGAAGATCGATCCAATACCCGGTGCTGGGCCCGAATCCGATCTGAGTGGCGGCGCGGCTTCCAGCGATGACAGCCGCCAGACCGTCGGTCAGGTCCGCCACGGACGTGTAGCCGAGGTTGCGCACCGCGGTGCCGTCCTTCTCGAAGAACACGGTTTTCGTCTCGGGGGTGGTGGTGACGGTGAGGTAGACCTCGCCGGAGCGCTGCTCGACGATCTGCAGGATCTTCTCCGTGCCGGTGGCCCCCATCCGGGTGGCGGTGTCGAACAATTCGCTGACGTTGCCGAGCGGGTAATCGGTGGGGCGGAAGGTGGTCTGCCCGAGGTACTCGATGTCGGACTCGGCGGGGGCTATCTGGTTGGCGCGCCAACGCAGGGTGAATGGTTTTTCGTTCGTGTCCAGCACGGTGAGGGTCACCTCGGAGGCGGAGACGTCGAGCTTCAGCGCAGGGAGGTTGTTCGTGATCTCCATCATGCGCCGCACGACCTGCTTTGCGCCGCCCCTGATGAGGTCCTGGGTGATGCTCATGGGAACCGGGAAGACCACCGTCGGCGACGAGGTGGCACTGGGTTCCGGGGTGGCGCTGTCGGAGGCGGCGACGGAGGGGGGACGGGTGGGTTCGGGATCCGAGGTGGAAGAGCATCCTGCGAGCAGCACAACCATCGCGATGGCGATGGCGCGGCGCAGACTCACCAATTCAGTCTACTTGGGGAGGTGGTTCGGGTCGCAGCACCCGAGTCCGGATCCCCGTCATATTTTTGTACGAGGACAAGGCCGGGACGAGCAGTCACCCGCACCTGACCCCGGTGGCGTGGTTCGGGCAATAGCCTCCCGGGTTCTTGTGGAGGTACTGCTGGTGCTCCTCCTCCGCGTAGTAGAAAGTGGCGCCGCTGGTGATCTCGGTGGTGATTTCACCGAACCCGGCCTCGGCCATGCGCGCCTGGAAGATGTCCCGGGAGGTGACGGCGGCCGCGTACTGGGAGTCGTCGACCGGGAAGATCGCGGACCGGTACTGGGTGCCGATGTCGTTGCCCTGCCGGAACCCCTGGGTCGGGTCGTGGTTCTCCCAGAAGATCCTCAACAAATCCTCGTAGCCGATGCGCGACGGGTCGAAGACCACCCGAACCGTTTCCGTGTGTCCGGTGCGACCGGTGCAGGTCTCGCGGTAGGTGGGGTTCGGGGTGATGCCTCCCATGAACCCGACGGCGGTGTTGACCACGCCCTCGGTGGTCCAGAAAAGCCTTTCCTCGCCCCAGTAGCAGCCCATCGCGAAGTATGCGACCTCGCAGCCCTCGGGAACCTCATCCAGTCGCAGGCCGAGCACGGCATGCCGGGGAATGGGGTCCAGAACCGGGACGTCGCGCCCGGGCAGGGCGTCCTCGGCTGTCACGAGCTGGGGGTTCCGGCGGCCACTGAGCCACCCGAGGACGTCAATCTCCATGAAATTCAGTGTATGAGGCACGCCTCCTCGAAGCTGATTGAGCCGGGCTGGGAGTTGTCTTCTTTGAAGCTGGTTGAGCCGGGCTGCGAGGAACGAGCAGCCCGTGTCGAAACCATGGTGAGAGTGTCCAAGGACTTGTGGTCGGGTCTGCTTCTCGGTTACCGGTGGTTTCGACTCAGCCGTTCGCTTCGCTCACGTGCTGGCTCAACCAGCTTCCGGGAGTTCATCGCGGCCGGGCTCAACCAGCTTCCGGGAGTTCATCGCGACCCGGCTGGGCCGGCTTTGTTTTTCGCGAAGCTGGTTGAGCTGCGTCGTGACCGGTTCTCAGGTGTTGTTGAGGTCCCAGTTGACGGGGTCGGCGCCCTGCGACACGAGGGCCTCGTTCGCGCGGCTGAACGGTTTCGACCCGAAGAACCCGTTGCGCGCCGACAGTGGCGACGGGTGGGCGCTGGCGATGACGGGGGTCTGGCCCAGCAGGGAACGGGTGGACTGTGCGTCGCGGCCCCACAGGATCGCCACCAGCGGGCCGCCACGCTCCGCGAGGGCGGTGATGGCGGCGGTGGTGACGGCCTCCCAGCCCTTGCCGCGGTGCGATCCCGCCTTTCCGGGGGAGACGGTCAGCACCCGGTTCAGCAGCAGGACACCCTGCTCGAACCAGGCGCTCAGGTCGCCGTGCGGGGCGGGCGGGACGCCGAGGTCGTCGTTGAGTTCCTGGTAGATGTTCTGCAGGCTACGGGGGATGGGGCGCACATCGGGGGCGACGGAGAACGACAGACCAACCGCGTGCCCCGGGGTCGGGTACGGATCCTGCCCGACGATCAGCACCCGCACATCGGCCAGCGGCCTGCTGAAAGCGCGCAACACGTTGTCGCCGGCTGGTAGGTAGCTGCGTCCCTCCGCGAGCTCCTGGCGGAGGAAATCTCCCATGGCGTGGATCTGGTCCTCGACATCGGCCAGGGCCTCGGCCCAGTCGGGGGCGATGAGTTCTTTCAGGGGGCGTGCCATGGCGTCACTCTAGCGAGACCCACCCTCTGAAACCGGCCCAGCCGGGTCGCGGTGAACTCCCGGAAGCTGGTTGAGCCGGGTTGCGACGAAGGAGCGACCCGTGTCGAAACCACCCCTCTTCCCGCCCTCCGTCCCGTGCACGAATCGCAGAGGTTCGACGGTTCAACGTCGCCACACGACGTTGAACTGTTTTTCTTCTGCGATTCCTGTACAAGGGGGAAGGGGGTCAGGGGGCGGCGACGAGGGTGTGGGACTTCTTGAAACTGGTTGAGCCGGGGCGCGACGAAGGAGCGGCCCGAGTCGAAACCATCCGGAACCTGAACAGCAGGCCCGGCCACAAGTCCCCGGACATGCGCGAGGCGGCTCCGACACGACCCGCTCACGGACCGGACCAGTCGGCTCCGAGACTTGGTTTCCGGGGTCTCCAGGGGTAACCTACGGAAGCGTAAGTTACGGAAGCGTAGGTTTGTGATGATTGCTGTGACCGACAAACCCGAAGAAGACATTGCCGCCGTGACCGACGGCGGGGAACGACCCCGCAAACCCCTCATGCGGGGCTGGCTGCACCTGGGGTTTGCGCCCGCACTGCTGATCACCGGACTGGTGCTGACGGCCCTGGCCCCGACCCTTCCCGGGCGCATCGGCTGCGCCGTGTGGACCCTGAGCGGGGTGCAGCTGTTCGGTATCTCGGCCGCCTACCACCGCGGGAACTGGAACGAGCCGACGAAGGCGCTGTTCCGTCGTCTCGACCACTCCAACATCTTCGTCTTCATCGCAGGCACCTACACCCCACTGACCCTCACCCTCCTCGACGGGGGATCCCGGTGGGTGCTGCTGGGCCTGATCTGGGGGATCGCGGCCTTCGGGATCGTCTTCAGGATCTGCTGGTTGGGTGCGCCGCGCTGGCTGTACACGCTGCTCTATGTCGCCATGGGGTGGGCGGCCCTCGGCTGGCTGGGTGAGTTCTGGACCGCGGGAGGTCCAACGGTGGTGCTGCTGATGCTTGCCGGCGGCCTGGTCTACTCACTCGGGGCGCTGGCCTACGGCACCCGTCGCCCGCGCCTCAACCCCCGCCTCTTCGGATTCCACGAGGTCTTCCACGCCTGCACCATCGCGGCCGCCATCTGTCACGGGGTCGCAATCGGACTGGCGGTGCTCTGAACCGGGACGAAAGGGGCCACATTTCCGGTAAGGACACGAACGGTGCGCAAACCCGGGAACATCGCGGGGGCTGATCCAGATGCCGCCGGTCGTGAGGAGCCCGGCAGGAATCTTCGCGGTACGGCCCGGATCCTTTCCCCGGGTGTTTTCTGACCGCCCGGGCGAGGAGGGCGGGTCAGGCCCGATGCCAGAGGGGGGTTTTCAGCTCGGTGTAGTCGGTCACCGGGTCGAAGCAGCGTTCCCCGCGGCACACGTACACGGCCCGTTCCCCGCGGCCCTCAAGCCACGAACCGAAACCCTCCGCACCCGCCGGGGCGGTCAGGATCACCGACCCCGCCGGTGCCAGCCGCCAGGCCGCGCGGGCCAGCTCGTCGAACGGATCATCGGAGGCGACGACGACCATTGCGGGTTTCAGGCCGCGGCGGGCCTCCTCGGCGATCATCAGGTCCTCCAGGGCGGAGCCCGCGAACCGTGGATTCTCCGCCACGGTCGCCCAGGTGGTGGTGGCCGCCTCGTCGGCCCGCTTCAGCAGGTCGGGGCGCTCCGTCAGCAACCCTACCCGTCGCAGCGCCCGCACCAGGGCGCTCGTCCCGGACGGGGTGACGTTGTCGGTCAGGGAACGCGGGCGCACGAACAACTCGCCCGCCGCAGCGTCGAAGAACCCGCCGTCGTCGGCTCCGAAGAGCTCCACCGCCCGGTCGCAGAGGACCTCGGCGTGACGCAACCAGGTGGCGTTCCCCGTCGCCCCGGCAAGCGTGGCGAGGGCATCGGCCAGGGTGCCGTGGTCCTCGGCGGTCGCGGGTGAATCGTCGACCTGCCCCGCCCGCGATGAGTGCCGCAGTTCGCCGTCCACCAGATGCGTGTCCACCAGGTAGCGGGCCGCATCCAGGGCCAGTTCCAGCCAGTGCGGCTCGTTCCAGATCAGGGCGCCCGTGACCAACGACGAGATCGCCAGGGCGTTCCACGAGGTCACGATCAGGCGGTCCTTGGCGGGCGGGAACCGGCGCCCCCGCTCGGCCAGGAGCTTCCCGGAGACCTCCGCCAGCTTGTCGAAATCGGGGCGGCCGCGCAGCTGCAGCGTCGAGAGACCCTCCCCGAACGTGCCGCCTGCGGTGACGTGGAAAACCTGGGTGGCCCAGTCGCCGTCCTCCTCACCCAGAGCGTCGATGATCAGCTCCGGCGACCACAGGTAGTGGATGCCCTCGAAGACTGCGCCACGGATGTCGCAGGAATCGGCATCCAGACCCGCCATGAAGGCGCAGTTCTCGTCGCGCAGCTCCTGCTCCAGGAAACCGGCGATGCCGTAGGCGGTGCGTTCCAGCAACGCCCGAAGCCCCTCGTCGTGGTCGGCGGTGCGCCGCCAGCCGCGGATGTAGGTGCCAAGCAGCAGGGCGTTGTCGTCGAGCATCTTCTCGAAGTGCGGCACCACCCAACCCGGATCGACGGCGTAGCGGTGGAAACCCCCGCCGATCTGGTCGCAGATGCCGCCGCGCGCCATCGTCTCCAGGCTGCGCTGCGCCAGCTCCAGGCTGCGGGCGTCGCCGCGCACCAGCAGCGCATCCAGAACGGTCGCGGACGGGAACTTCGGGGCGGTGCCGAAACCGGCGTGGATCAGGTCGAAGTCGGCGGCGATCGTCGCGACGGCGGCGTGCACCTCGGGGGCGTCGTCGGTCAGGGGCGCCGTGGCGAGGGCAGCCAGATGCCCGGCCACCATGTCCGCGCCCGCGACCAGGGTCTGCCGGTCGGTTTCCCAGGTCTCGGCCAAGGCCTGGAGCACCTGCGTGAACGACGGGCGTCCCGGTTGCGGTTCGGGCGGGAAGTAGGTGCCCGTGAAGAACGGGCGACCCTCCGGGGTGAGGAAAGCAGTCAGGGGCCAGCCGCCGGCGCCCTCATTCATCAGCTGCGTGGCCGTCATGAAAACCTGGTCCAGGACGGGATGCTGCTCGCGATCCACCTTGACCGGCACGAAATGGGCGTTGATGAACTCCGCCACCTCCGGGTTCTCGAACGATTCGCTCCCCATCACATGGCACCAGTGGCACGACGCGTAGCCGATGCTGAGCAGGATCGGCCTGTCCGTCTCCACGGCGTGCGCCAACGCCTCGGGGCCCCAGGGCCACCAGTCCACCGGATGGTGGGCGTATTGGAGGAGGTGGTCGCTGGAGGAATCTGCGAGTCGGTTCGCCATGAGGGTCAAGCTTAGGGCTTCCGCGAAATCCGGGACCATCCTCTCCCAAGCCGGTCGAGCCGGGTCGTCCTCCCTGAAGCTGGTTGAGTCGGGCTGCGATGAAGGAGTGGTTCGTGTCGGGGTGGTCCTCCCTGAAGCTGGTTGGGCCGGGCTGTGACGAAGGAGTGGTTCGTGTCGGGGTGGTCCTTCCTGAAGCTGGTTGGGCCGGGCTGTGACGAAGGAGCGGCCCGTGTCGGGATCGTCCTTCCTGAAGCTGGTTGGGCCGGGCTGCGACGAAGGAGCGGCCCGTGTCGAAACCATGCCGTGGAAGACTTGAACACGCTGTCACACTGGAGGCATGAGCAACCAGGCCTTTGCTGAGCGTCGTTCTTTGGAAGGGGTCAAACCCGGAATCGTGGTCGTCGGTGGTCTGCTCGCGCTCATGTGGGTGCTGGAGATCATCGACAGCGCGTCCTTCAACGCCCTGGACCAGTTCGGCATCATCGCCCGGAGCTTCGGATCGCTGCCCCACATCCTCACGGCCCCGTGGCTCCACTTCGGTTTTCCGCACCTGATCAGCAACTCGGTGCCGTTCCTGATCCTCGGTCTGCTCACCTGGCTGGCGGGTCCGGGGCGCTGGCTGGCGGTGACCCTCATCACCGTCGTCACCTCCGGACTGACCGTCTGGCTCATCGCGCCCTCCAACACCATCACCCTGGGCGCCTCCGGCCTGGTGTTCGGATACCTCGCCTACCTGCTGGTGCGAGGTTTCTTCACCCGCAACATCTGGGAGATAGCGCTGTCGGTGGCCGTGTTCTTCTTCTACGGCTCGATCCTGCTGGGCGTGCTTCCCGGAGCGTCGGGGGTCTCGTGGCAGGGACACCTCGGTGGGGCCATCGGTGGTTTCATCGCAGCGAAGTTCCTCCACGGCAACGACCCCGCCACCCGGCGGGTGAAATCCGCGTCCCGGGTGTAATACCAGGCATTCGCGCGTCCCTGACGCCGGCGCTGCGGTTTGCTGGCCTTGATCCTGTTTCGCTGGCCTTCCCATGGGTTTGCTGGACGTATTGAAGTTTGCTGGCTCTACAGCGCAGGCGAACACAAATACGTCCAGCAAACCGGGCGCAAGGCCAGCAAACCGGGCGCAAGGCCAGCAAACCGGGCGCAAGGCCAGCAAACCGGGCGCAAGGCCAGCAAACCTGGCACAAGGCCAGCAAACCTGGCACAAGGCCAGCAAACCCGTTACAAGGCCAGCAAAACCCGGGGAGCGGGTGGTTGGGCGGGGTGAGGGTCAGATGATGAACTCCGGTACCAGGGGGACCTCCCGCAGTCCGGTGAACAGGTCGTCCTCCGGGATCATGGTCGGCACCTTCGAGACCACCAGCTGGTAGTCCTCGGTCGGCCAGCCGGCCTGCTGGATCGCCAATGGCACCGCGAACCACGGCCCTTCGGGGTCGATCTGCGTGGCGTGCGCCCGCAATGCGTCGTCACGCACCCCGAAGTACTGGGCGCAGTTGACGAAAGTGGTGAGGCGGCCGTCCGAGAAGGGGTCGTCGTCGCGGGCCGGGATGGAATGGCTGGGGGAGAGACCCTGCTCGTGCATCAGCGCCTCCAGGGCCGCGAACCGGCGCCGGTGGAAGCTCATGTGGTAATACAGCTTCGCCGCCTGCCACGCGGGGCCGTGCTCCGGCCACAGCGACGGATCCGCCGCCGCTTTGAACGCCTCGACGGTGATGCGGTGGCACTGGACGTGATCGGGATGCGGGTAGCCGCCGCGTTCGTCGTAGGTGGTCACGACGTGCGGGCGGAAGTCGCGGATCACCTTGACCAGCCGTCCCGCGGCCACTGCGACATCCTGCAGGGCGAAACAGCCCTCGGGCAGCGGCGGCGGGGGATCGCCCTCGGGTAGACCGGAATCGACGAAACCCAGCCACACCTGCTCGATCCCCAGGATCTCGCGGGCGCGGGCCATCTCGGCTGCCCTGATGGCGGGCAGGTTCTCGAGGATCCCGGGATCGCCGGCCAGGGCCGGGTTGAGGATGTCGCCGCGTTCGCCGCCGGTACAGGTCGCGACCATGACCTCCACGCCTTCGGCCACGTACTTGGCGGTGGTTGCGGCGCCCTTGCTCGACTCGTCGTCGGGATGGGCGTGCACGTGCAGCAGGCGCAATGGGCCCTTGGGGTGCGAGGTCATGGAAGACATTCTGGCGGGTCGTGGGCGAAGCAGCCGAATCCGGCTCGCCTTGGATTGAGAAGGGCCGGTGCTAGCATGTCGGGATGTCCGAAACCAACGCCGAAACGGTGTGGCTCACCCAGGAGGCCCACGACAAGCTCGAGGCCGAACTCACCCATCTCAAGACCGTGGGTCGCCCCGAGGTGACCGCCAGGATCGCCGCCGCCCGCGAGGAGGGCGACCTCTCCGAGAACGGCGGCTACCACGCCGCCCGCGAGGAGCAGGGGCAGATGGAGGGGCGCATCCGCCAGCTCGAGCACCTGCTGCGACGCGCCCAGGTGGGCGAGGCCCAGGGCGATCCCGACGAGGTCAGCCCCGGCCGCATCGTCACCGTCGCGTTCTTCGGCGACGATTCCGACACGGAGACCTTCCTGCTCGGGTCGCGGGAGATCCTCGGCACCGATTCCTCCGTGGATCAGGCCGTCTCCCCGCAGTCGCCGCTCGGTGCCGCGGTGCTTGGCCATCGCGTGGGCGACGAGGTCAGCTACACAGCACCGAGCGGGCGCACCATCTCGGTGACCATCAGGAAGGTCACATCCTGACGTAACTACTCCAGTCCCGCGATCAGCTGGGCCGCCACCTCGGCGCTGATCTCACCGGTCGCCACCCGTGCCAGGATCTGTTCCTGCGGGGTGGCGGCTTTCGTTTCCCCCTGCTCGGCGGGGCCGGGCTCGCCGGATTGTGGGGGAGTGGGCTGGGCGTCGGGATTCATGCCCAGTTTCACCAGCAACGCGTCGAACCGGGCGCGTGCCGTCGGGTAGGAGACCTGGAGGTGTTTCTCCACCTCGCGCAGGTTCCCGCGGGAGGTCAGGAAGACGCGCAGCAGTTCGTGTTCGGCGGCGTCGAGACGGTCGTAGGGGGAGGACGCGAACTCGCCGGCCAGCTCGGAGCCGCAGTGCGTGCAGCCCTTCCGGATGATGATCAGGTCCTCGCCGCAGACAGGACAGTCGGCGGGGGCGCGGTACAGCTCGGAGGTCATGCGGGCACCTCGTTCTTGACGGTGGCCAGGCCCATCGTGACGGTCAGGTCGCATCGGGCCGAACCGTTGCCGAAGACCACCTCGTCGGCTCCGCCGTTGTCCTCGGGCCAGCGGATGTGGCCGAACTTCGCGTCGGCGTGCACCGTGACGCTGGAACCGGGTTTGAGGATCAGGGTCAGCGACCCGGACTCCACCTTCAACCTGGAACGCCCCAGGCTGATCGGTCCCTCGACGGTGACTCCCCCGGCCTGGCTGAGCAGGTCGGAGACCTCGACGACGTCGCTCAGGTGGCAGCCCCCGGCGGTCACCCGGACACGCCCGAACCGGGGCACCCCGGTGCTGCGCACGCCACCCGTGGTGGCCTCGACGTCGATGATCAGTTTCGGGTTGACCTTGACGAGCAGCTCCTTACCGAGGCCGATGTCGCGGAGGTCGTCGAGGCTGCGGGGCGGGCGGATCAGTGAGAACCCGGTCAGGTTGGGGCCGAATTCTCCGGTGGAGCTGACCTCCATCACCTCGCCGTTGCGGCGTAGCACGTGTGGGCCTTCCACCGACAGGGTGGCGATCGACGAATCCCCCTCGATTCGCACGCGCCGCCCGACGGCGGTGATCGATACCCGGGTCAGTCCACCCGGTTTGCCCTTCGGGGCCTCCTCCTGTTTCGGGTCGGACTGGGTGGACCGGGACGCGTCACCGGTCTTGTTCTTGAGGGCGGATATTCGCCGGTTCGCCTCGGCGGTGTCGATGCGACCCGCTGCCAGATCGTCCAGGATGGAACTCAGATCGGGATTGGTCATGCAGTAATGGTAACTTAACCCTCACACTTTCGAAAGAGAACTTTGGATTCTTTGAAATAGAGAGCGGGTTGCCGTGGGTCGCGTGGGACGACGTGGCCGTCCCGCGGGTGCCACGTGTGGCGGATTTCGCCGCCGTCGGCTGCGGCGGCTATAGTTTGTTCGCGCTGCCGCCCTAGCTCAGTAGGCAGAGCGACGCTCTCGTAAAGCGTAGGTCACGGGTTCGATTCCCGTGGGCGGCTCAAGGTTGGAAACTGCCCCTGACAAGGCGTGACGCCGGGTCGGGGGCTGTTTTTCTTCGCCTCCTCCGGGTCAAGCCGCGTGCGGGTGCCGCGGCGGGCCGTAGACTTTGCCACATGTCTGACAACCTGCCTCAACAATCGCCACGGGTGCAGATGCGTGTGGGTGACGCCGAACGTGACGCGGTGCTCTCCGTGCTCCAGAACGCCTACGAGGCGGGCCAGCTCAGCATCGAGGAGTTCGATGAGAGGCAGCAGAGCTGTCTCGAGGCCCGGTACGTCGACGACCTGTCCGTTCTCGTCGCGGATCTGCCCGGGGGAGCCGGGTGGCACCAGTCCGCTCCGGGCCCCGCGCGCGTTTCCGCGGCCCCCGTCGTGGCCCGGGACGCCAGAGTCGTGAACGCGCTCGCCTTCATGAGTGGCAAGATGATCCGGCTGGATCCCAGCACGCCGTCGGTGAACAGCTTCGCCATGTGGGGCGGCAACGAGATCTGCACTGATGCGGTCATGGGTCCGGGGGCGGAGATAGAACTGACACTCAGCTCGATCATGGGCGGCCACACCGTCTACGTGCCACCCGGGGTGCGGGTCATCGACCAGAGCGTCAACATCATGGCCGGGGTCAGCATTACCGAGGAGGCCGACGGCGACGGTTCGAACGGCACCCTCGTCGTCAAGGGCTTCAACTTCTGGGGCGGCACCTCCGTGATGCTGAGAAACCCCGAGAAATAACGGGCCGCCCCGGCCTCCGCAGCCGGCCCTCATGCGGGTCCGGGTGAGCCGGGGTCTCGTCATTCCCGCGGAACATAAGGTATCCAACCGAGCGGTGGGGGATGGGTTTGTTTACTCGTAGGTTCCATCGAGCGTGGCTTGTTGCAGGACGTGCCCCTCGATCGCTTGTTTGAAACCCGCCAGGCGGGTTCGGGAGGGATGTTCCACGTCACTCCGTGGGCCATGGAACCGAACAGTGGATGGGTCAGGTCCTGAAACGCCACCGCCAGGGTGCGGGTGTCAGACGCCAGGCCGTCGAGCCCCAACTCGGGGGGAATTGTGCGTCATTCCGGTTCGGTGACCTGCCTCCTGATGTGGCCCCGCTGGCGGGGAAGCTCGAGCTCGCATGATCCGCGCTGACCTGGAACGCCGACCCGGATGTGCAGATCATCGCCTGGACCGCGGCCCCGGGGGCGGTCTCCCGAGAGCGCCTCGCCCGGTTGAGGGCACTGGTCTGAGACGCATTGCATCCGTCCAACAGCCCCTCTGGCGCGATGGAGGCGGAAGTGGGCAGGGCTGCGACGAGGCAACCACCCGCGGAACTCTTTGTGGGATGATCGTTGGCTGATATGTACTACTGGCGGATGGCGTCGGTGGGGTAATGTGACGAGAGCAAAAGTTCACCGAGGCCTGTCGTGCGGTATTTCACATCGCAATTATCGGTTTGGCAGGTGGATCTGAGCGGATCCGCCTTGTGGCGCTGGCCGGGGCAAGGTTGTGACAGCCCGGAAGCTCTGGTGCTCCCCGGGTGTTTGTGGAGTGCCGCATATTTCGTGGGCAGCGATGAAAAACAGGTTTAATTGAACATGTGGAGTATAATTCTGCGTTCCGGACCCTTCGCTCGGTCTGAATGTTGTCGCTGGGGCGCCTCGGCAATGTGATGTGCGCACCGCGATGATCAATTCGAATGCCTTCGGCGGCCAGAGCGTCTCGGTCGTTATCGGTCGTGATGATGCACCGGAAGTTCCGGCATGAGCGTGGCTGACGTGGTCCCGGAATGTGCCGGAAAAGAGTAAAATCCGTCTCGATCAATATTTTTTTGAGTACTGAGTCAGGTCATGTGATTGGA
Organism: Arachnia sp.; assembly: GCF_057238465.1. NCBI lineage: Bacteria > Bacillati > Actinomycetota > Actinomycetes > Propionibacteriales > Propionibacteriaceae > Arachnia > Arachnia sp. The sequence continues at coordinate 141,252 of NZ_DBHHFZ010000004.1, read as the reverse complement.
GTCATAATGAACGCGTCGCATCTTGTCGCGGAGCAGAGATCCTACTTTGCTCGCGGAGACACCTTGGATATTAGCTTCCGAAGGCAGCAGCTGGAACAACTTTACTCCGCCGTTGACAGACGCTCCGATGACATTGCTGCTGCTCTCAGGAAGGACCTTGGGAAAGGGGCCTTCGAGGCGTACTCGACGGAGATCGGTTTCTCCTTGCGCAGTATTCGCAAAGCTGCTCGTAGCGTTGCTCGATGGAGCAGGCCTAGGCGTGCTGGGCAGTCGCTGTTCGTTTTCCCTTCCGTGAACAGAATCTATCGGGAACCATACGGTGTCACCTTGGTGATCGGCCCGTTCAATTATCCCTTCCAGCTGGTCATTGAGCCGCTCATCGGGGCGATCGCGGGAGGGAATACGTGCATAGTCAAGCCCTCCGAACAGGCCCCGTACACCGCATCTGTCCTTTCCCAGCTGCTGGCTGAGACCTTTCCCCCGGAATATGTCGTTGCGGTGGAGGGCGGTAAGGAAGTGATAGCCGACCTGCTGGAGAACCAGTTTGACTACATCTTCTTCACCGGTAGTGCCCAGGTCGGGAAGGTGATCGCCGAGGCCGCAGGGCGCAACCTGACTCCAGTGACGCTCGAACTCGGCGGCAAGGCTCCAGCCATCGTGGATCACACCGCGAATCTGCCAGCCGCTGCTCGCAAGATCGTCTGGGGGAAGTTCCTGAACGCCGGCCAGAACTGCGGAGCACCGGACTACGTCTTGGTCGAGGACGCGGTTCATGACGAGCTTGTTGAGCAACTGCGTCGAGCGATAGCACAGTTCTATGGCAACGATCCCTCGACTTGTCCCGATTATGGCCGCATCGCGACCTCGGTTCACTGGGATCGGCTTGATAGCCTACTGATGTCCGTGAGGAGCAAGATAGTGCACGGGGGTGTGTCCAACAGGGATGAGCTGTATATCGCTCCGACCATCCTTGACCACGTGGACTGGGGGGATCAGGTGATGGAAGGCGAGATCTTTGGTCCGATTCTGCCAGTCCTCAGCTACCAGCGCTCCGAATTCCAGCATGATGTGATCGATGCTGTCAATAGGGGCGAGAAACCGTTGGCGCTGTACATCTTCGCCTCCGATCGTTCGTTGATTCGTCAGATTCTTCGCCGGATTTCTTTCGGCGGAGGATGCGTCAACGACACCATCATGCAGTTCTCGCACCCCGGCCTACCGTTCGGTGGCGTGGGGAACTCCGGTATGGGGGCGTACCATGGGCGCCACAGCTTCGACACGTTCACGCATGCGAAGTCAGTGTTGTCTCACCTGCCCAGACAGGAAATGCCGCTGGTCTACCCGCCCCAAGGCGATGGCTATAAGACACGCATCGTCAAGCGGCTGCTGAGATGATCTCTTGGTGGCCGAGCCGTGGTGGGCAGCACTCCACGCGGGGTCGACCTGCATTTTGGTGATGGCCAAGGTAAGCCGCCACCGAATATTGAATCGGCCTGGGTTTCGTTCTGTTCTTGAAGTAAGGACGGTCCACGATGAACCAGAAGTGCTCTCCCGAGATGCGTGAGCGTGTGCTGTGGATGCTTGACCAGGTCCGAGCCTCTGGTGAGCATCCGAACCTGATGACCGCGGTCCGACGCGTCGCGGGCCTGCTTGGTGTGAGTCCGGAGACGCTGCGCGTGTGGCATCGCCGCCGCGAGGTCGATACCGGGCAACGTCCCGGCGTCCCGACCGAGATGATCCGTTTCCTCGACGAACATCGAGAGTGGTTTGGGGTCGAGTTCCTGTGCCGCGTCCTAGAGGATGTGGTGCCGGTGGAGTCCTTCGCCGCCGAGGATGTCGGGGAGTACGCGGGCCGGGTCTACGACTATCACCTGGAACATCCGGAGCTTGAACGTCTGCTGCGCTGGGAAGGGCTCGCCTTCGACGCGGGGAACCCCGACGACGAGCGGCGACTGGGGCTGTACAGGGACAAGACGGCCGCCGTCGAGGCAGGGCAGCGGGCAGGCGGCGTCACCGAGGAGATCGATGCGGATCACATGATCTTCCTGATTCTGTCGCTCGCTGGGTGGTGGCCCTCCGTGCCGCAGGTGGCCCGCATGCTGACCGGCCCCGACACCGAGGCGGAGCGTGCCAGACGTAGGGAATCGGTGGTGCGGGCGGCCCGCCGGATCGCCCGGCCGGATTGATCCCGTATGTCGGCCATCAGCGCCTTCACGAAGGTGTGTCCCACGCCCGCCGGATCGCCCGGCCGGATTGATCCCGTATGCCGTCGGGCAGAAAGCCGAGTGCGTTTGACTAAACGGGACGGCAAGATGGTGGGCATGCCGGGCCTTCTTGATGACGAGCGCCGCCGGATCCTCGCGTTCTGGCGGCTGCTGGAGTTTTTCAGCCCGCAGTCGATGCCCAGGCCGACATCCCTGGCCGATGGGTCCGGGAACGAACAGGTGATCGATTGGAAACCATCCAGTCCGCTGCCGTGGGAAACCCTCTCCTCCTCAAGGGGTAGGGGCCCCGGGGCCTGGCGACATCTCGTCTTCCTGGGCGTGTACCGGTTCAAGGACACCTACGACTGGCTCCGCAAGATCTCGGGGGACGGCTCCGGCCGCGCCGAGCGGCCCGCGGGCAGGGGCGCCTGCGTCGGTCTTGTGCTGGACGAGGACGGGCGGATCATCCCGGACTCCGCGGTGCTGTCGTCATCGCTCTGGGCCGTCGGGAGAATCGCCCACGGGCAGCTCCCAGGGGCCGAATGGGTCGACGAGTTCGGTGCCGCGCAGGCCCGGCTGGGGGAGAGCATAAGCTCCTTTGAACGGGCCAGGCGGGCGAGTATCGAGGGGGAACTGCCGCCGCCCCAGGACGCCGACTCCCTGCGGGAACTGCTGCGCATCGTCCAGAAAACCTGGGGTATTGAGGGCGTCCGCGATCTGTCCATGGACCGGATCATCGTGAGAAGCCAGTGGGTGGACGACCGGCGCAGCGAGGAAAACCCGGACCCCGACTTCCTGAACAGCTGTTTCCGCACGGAACTGGACGCCGTGATCGCGGAACTGGAGGCCGACGAGCGGCTGGGAGCCGCGCTGAGCGCCTACCTGACCCGTGACGACGAACTCGACGAGACCGGGCGGGTGGACATCGCCGATCATCCCGATGCGCTGGATGCCCTGACCCTTCCGGAACGGCTTCCCGCCGGACGCTGGCCCCGCGACCCGGAGCAGTCGCCGACCCTGAGGCAGCAGTTCGTGACGAACCGCGCCCTGGACGACCTGGCGCCCGGACAGGGACTCATGGGCATCAATGCGGCACCCGGTGAGGGCGGAACCGTCGTGCTGCGCGACATCCTGGCCGGCAACATCGTCGAACGCGCCCGGCGCCTGGCGTCGCTGTCGCACCCGATGGAGGCGTTCACCGCTGAGGAACACAGCTGGAAGGACGCCAAGGGATTCCAACGCGTGGTCCTGCAGCTGCGTGAGGAGTTCTGCGGATTCGAGACGGTGGTGATCTCCGAAAACGACAAGACCGCCGCGGGATTCGCCGCGGAACTCACGGGCCGGGAGGCCTTGGGGCGGCCGTGGCGGGAATCGGCGAATTATTTCGCCGACATAGCGACCGCGATCCGTGGCGGGGAAAAACCCTGTGAGGTCCAAGGGCCCGGGGGAGCCTGGGGAATGGTCGCGGCCTGGCTGGGGAACAGGAAAACCCGGGAGGCGTTCAGATCCGAGTACTGGTTCGACAAACCGGGCCCCGGCGACGGGGAGGCCGGTTGCGTCAGGATGCTCGGCAGATTACGGGACTGGCGCGACGGCAAGGCCTCCCACCAGAGCTGGTGGCTGGCCAAGCACAACTTCCACCAGGCCGAGAAGAAGGTGAAACGCCTGACCCGTGCGATGGCCGATGCCCGCGACGCGATGCTGAACCACCAAGAACTCGTGGAACGCGAACACCTTCTGCGGAAACGCATCCCGGAGGTGGCGAAGGAACTCGCCGCAGTCGAATCCGAGCTGACGGCCAACGCCGAGGCGAAGGAACAGGCCGAACGAAGGGTCTCGGAAACCACCACCGAGCACTACAGGACGCTCGCCTTCAAACCCGGGGCGACCGAGTTCGTGCTCACCCTCGGCAGCTCCGCCCGGGAGTGGCGGAAGCAGCGTGACGTGGCGGCAGTCGAACTTCAGGAGGCGGAGCAGGAGTACCAGCGCAGACTCGAACGCGGCGAGGAAATCCGGGCCCGTTTCGAGAAACTGCGGATGGAGCAGGTCGAGATGGGGCCGGAGCTGGAGGGCATCGGGGCCGAACTGGATCAGCTGCGCCGCGAGATCAAGAAGAACCGGAGACGACTCGGCGAGAACTACCCCGACGAAGAATGGGTGGGCCAGAGGCGCGAACTCAACGCCCCGTGGCTGGAGGCCGAACTGGAAACCGCCCGCTCCGAACTCTTCCTGGCCGCGATGCGGCTCCACGAGGACTTCTTGTCCGGGACCGCCGTTCGCATGGTGGGTGCGTTGGGGACCGCCGTCGATGTCGTCGCCGGGAGGGTCCCGGAGAACCTGGAACCCGAGAAGATACGGGCCGCCTGGCAGCTCTTCTTCCTGGCGGTCCCGGTGGTCGCCACCACCCGTGAGGCGTTCGCGGAGATGTTCGGCGAGTTCGGTCCGGAAGGTCTCGGGTGGGTGATCGTCGAGCGGGCCGACCGGGTCGCCCCGCAACGTGTGCTGAAAGCCCTCCGGGCCGCCCGACGGGCGATCACCATCGGGGAATCGGCCAGGTCCCGGACGGTCACGCTCCCGGGCAGGGTGTTGGCCAAGATGGCCGACGCCTGCGGGATTTCGGCCACCTGGGTGCCGCCCCGGGCCTCGGCCCAGACCCTGCCGGACCGGGTCGCCAGGTTCGGCACCCTTCAGAGCCGGGGCGAGGGTGAGGAGGAAAAGAGGTGGGTGAGCGTTCCGCTCGCCCACCTTCCTGCCGGGACCCGGAATGACGGGACAGCGAATTAGGATTACCTAACCGATAGTCCAGGAGGATGCCATGACGTTTGTGAACATCACCGCCCTGAAGATTCCCGAGGGGGCGGGACCGGAGGTTGAGAAACGATTCGCCGCCCGCAGGCGCTCGGTGGATGCGGCCGAGGGGTTCGAGGGTTTCGAGTTGTTGCGCCCCCGGTTCGGTGAGGACCGTTACTTCGTCGTCACCCGCTGGGACACCCGCGAACACTACGACGCCTGGGTGGCCGGCCGTGACACGAGCGCCCACGCCGATGACGAACGCCGCGGAATGTCCATCGAGCTGTTGGGATTCGAGGTCGTCCAGCACGACGAGTAGAACGAGCGGATCGCGACGGCCGCTCAGGTGTCGGTGATGGTGCAGGTGCGCGTGCCACCGGTGCACCCGGTGCCGTCGGGCGCGCAGTTCCTGACCGGCATGGTCGTTGTTCCCGGGGCGTGACCGGGTCCGGGGAAGAGCGAAACCCTCAGTCCATCTCGAAGGTCTCGCCCCGGTGGGGGAAGGGCAGGCGGTGCCCTTTGGGCAGCAGGAAGGCGTGCTCGCGGGTGATGGACAACGGGTCGCAGTAGCCGTCGGTGATGACAAGCAGCGGGCCGTCCTTCGGGAAGTCCGGGGCACTCTCCAGCAGGTGAACGCCCGGCTGCAGCACCGTCCCGCCGCGCCCCCTGACCTGCACACGACCCGCGATGTCCCCGGGCGGCATGTATCCCAGGTCGTAGGGGGCGGCGTCACAGCACACCACCCGCACGGCCGGGACCTCCTTGGCCTCGGCATAGCTGGCGATGGCCCCGAGCGCCTTGGCGAGGGTGTGACGATCCATGGACCCCGACGTGTCGAGGACGACCCCGAAGGTGCGGCCGTCGCGCTGCCGCGGGTCGGGGGCGATGTGCGGGCGGGGAATGTCGGGGGTGCTGGCCTGGCGGCGGCTCAGCCGCGTCCAAACCCGATGGGTCTCGACCGGCGGGAAGTGGTTGTCGAACCAACGGGCCAGTTTCACCTCCCACGGGATGGGCGGTTGCAGGACCGCATTGATCTCCTCCAACAGGCCCGCGGGTATCAGGCCTCTGTGTTGCTGCTGGTGCAGCAACAGACCCTTGCCGAGCTGCTCCCGGCAGAAATCGTCCAGGTCGGTGCAGGAAATCCCGTTCGGATTCAGCCGGCGGGTCAGCATGTCGCCCTGCCCACCCGCGAAGGAACAGAGTTTCCGCAGCCTCCGGATGTCGTTGGCGATGCGATCGTAGACCTCCTCCGCCGACATGCCCCGCAGCGCCGGGTCGTACAGCAGACCAATGGCCGGGGCCGTGCCGACCTGCATCTGGATCAGCCAATCGTTGATGACGAAATCGCAGGCGGCGTTCCACAGGCCGTGGTCGCGTCCCCGGGAACGTGATCTGTGCCGCAGGGCGACGTGCAAAACCTCGTGGGCGAGAACGAAACGCTTCTCCTGCTCGTTCAGCCCGGCGGCGGGATTCAGGTAGATGGTGCGCAGGTCTTCATCGACGGCGGCGACGGAGATTTTCTCGCGATGGCAGACCTCCGCCTTCTCCACGATCTCGAACGTCGCCACCATGCTGCCGAGAAGGGGAAAACTGCTGATGAACCAGTCGCGTGCGCGGCGGGTCGTGGCGCTCAGCGAGTCCGGGTGATCAACCGGTTTCGCGTCGAATTCGTCGCGCAGCCCGGCGGCCATCTCCATGGACTGTGTGACGGATTCGGCGATCCCGATCGCGAACTGTTCTGGCCAGGACCAGTTCTGGTAGTGGGGCTCCGGACCCCACTTGCCGGGGTTTTCCATCGTCGGGCGACATGGTCCCGGCAGTCGTAGGGCCATCGCCCACGAGGGAATTCCCTCCTCGCAGAACTGGCGGTACCAGCGTTCCTCGTTCCACTGCGGCAACCCGCCCGGAAGTGTCATCTCCACCGGAGGGCGACCCAACGCGAGACTCTGCACGAAACGAGCGGTGACCACGTCACAGGCCGCGCTCCACGCATCCCAGTCGCCGTGGTCGCGTTTCCACAGCTCCATGGCGTACAGCAGCAGGGCGCGGGCCCTCACGTACACCCATTCCTCGGGCAGGGCGAGCCGCTTCGGGTGGAGGTGGACCAGGTCGTCACGAAACACCACCGACCAGCCGTCACCGGGACAGGCGGAACGGTCGTCGTACACCCAGGCCACATGTCCTGAGAGCCGACTGAACACGGGATGCTGTCGCAGCAGCTCGCCACCCTCCCAGTGGGCTTCGGCGGCCGGATTCGGCCTCGACCTCGCACGGCTCACGGTGTGCGGCGTTCCACGAGTCGGGGCAGGTCACGGACCACCTCCACCATGTACCAGGCGGGCAGGGTCTCTCCGTTCTCCTCCGCGACGACGACCTGCGCCATTTCCAGGCTGATCTGCGCCAGGTTCTTGAGCATCGCCTTGGAGGTGTGCACCAGGTGTTGGGTATCACCGGTGCTGCGGTTCTTCTCCGGAGGCAGCTGCTTCAGCAGTCGCGCCCGGAAGGCCTGCGCCAGGAAGTACAGCAGGTCGCGGTCCGCGGGGTCGGCGGGCCAGCGGGCGTCGCCCTTGAGGATGGCGTCGAGGCGGTGCCGGTCGGCGGCCAGTTTCCCGAACGCCTTGAACTGTGCGGCGTGCCTCGGGGTCAGGCAACCACTGGCGATGACCTCCACCATGTGCGCCGGGACATCACCGGGGAAATTGTGCAACGCGTCGCTGAGCATGTGCCACGACCGAGGGGTGGAGAACGGTTCTTCGTGGCGCGGCGGTTGGCTCCACAGATGGTCAGGGCGTTGCGTCAGGTAGTCGATCACCAGCGGATGCAGCCCGGCTTCCGTGGCCCACGCCAGCCATTGACTGGCAGAGACCCGCATGTGGACGTGGATCATGCGGTTCAGAAGCGCCGACGACATGGGTTTGACGATGGCCGAGTCCTGCGCCCGGTTACCGGCCCCGATGACGATGGATCCCTCGGGTAGCTCGTACTCGCCGACACGACGGTCGTGAATGAGACTGTAGAAAGCCTTCTGGACGTCCTGTGAACAGGCGTTGAGTTCATCCAGGAACAGGCAGTACGGTTCTTCGCGGGCGATCATGGCGGGTGGGCGGAACCGGGTGATGCCGTCGGTGATCTGCGGCACACCGATGAGATCCTCAGGGGCCAGTTGACTGCCCAGCAGCGACACACATTCCAGGCCGACGCTCGCCGCGAACTTCTCGACCAGGGCGGATTTGCCGATACCCGGCGGACCCCAGATGAACACGGGGCGCACGGTCGCCACGTTTAGGAGGAAATCACTCAGTTCCTCGGGAGTGAGGGAGGTTGCGGTCTGCATGCGGGCTTTCTGGGACTTTGACGCCCGATGCTGCTGATGCACCGGACTTGCGATGGGGCCGGTATGTTCCCATGGGCCGCGCTCCGGTGTCCACTTCAGGACTGTCACCGATTGCTGTGAATCCGCGGAACGTCACATTTCCGTAAGGATTTCTTCCTGTTCCCCGTCATCCCGACGGCGGAAGACTCCCCGGTATGAAGAAATACCTCCTGCCCCTGGCCCTGTCAGCCGTCATCGTGCTCGGCGGCTGCTCCCAAGCGAACTCGTCCCCCGATGCCATGTCTTCCGCGAAGTCTCCCTCCTCGGCCATGTCGCACGGTGATGCGGCGTCCCAGTCCTACATCACCTACGACCAGTACCAGGCCTCCAAGGACAAGTACGCCGACTCGAAAGTAGTGCTGTTCTTCAACGCCAAGTGGTGCCCCGACTGCCGGGCCATCAACGAGGCGCTGACCTCCGATCCCGGGAAGATCCCCGCGAAGACCACCGTGGTGAGCGTCGACTACGACCAGCACACCGATCTGCGGCAACGCTACGGGGTGACGACGCAACACACCTTCGTGCAGATAGACACCAACGGCGAGAAGACACGCCAATGGGTCAGCACTTCGGTGGATGCCCTGCTCAAGGAACTCCAGGGCTGAGTTCATGATCGTCACCGCTCTGCTCTCCCTGGTCGCAGGTGTCCTGACGGTGCTGGCGCCGTGCGTGTTGCCGTTCCTGCCGGTCATCGTCGGCGGAAGCCTGGGACACGGTTCCAGGCGCCGCCCCTACCTGATCGCGGCCTCGCTCGTCGTGTCGCTGCTGGTTTTCACGCTGCTGCTGAAAGCCAGCACCGCCTTCCTCAGCATCGATCCGCGCGTCTGGGCCATCGGGTCGGGCGTGCTGGTGATCCTGCTGGGGGTCGCGATGCTCTTCCCCGGTTTGTGGGCCCGGGTAGCCCGGTGGACCAAGCTGGAGGCTGCCCACGGCCTCCTCGGGAAGGCCCGCAACCAGCGTGGCGAAACCGCGGGGGCACTCCTGACCGGCGCCGCACTCGGGCCGGTGTTCAGCAGCTGCTCGCCAACCTACGCGTGGGTCATCGCGACGGTACTGCCCGCCAGTCCCGTCGCAGGCATGATCTACCTGGGTATTTACTGTGCGGGCATGGCGGGGGCGCTGCTGGGTATCTCCCTGGCGGGCCGCAGGCTCGTCGATCGGCTCGGCTGGGCCTCGAACCCGCGCGGCTGGTTCCAGCGTGCCATCGCGGCACTGTTCATCGTCGTGGGTCTGTTCGTTTCCACGGGCCTGGACAAGGCACTCCAGACCTGGGCCGTCGACAAGTTTCCCGCGCTCACGGCCTTCGAACAGGGACTCATCCCCCAGAGCAACGCGGCCCCCGGGGTGGCGGGCAATGCCGAACAACGGCAGCTCGGCCCGGCCCCGGAACTGGCCGGTATCTCCCACTGGGTCAACAGCAACCCCACCACCCTGGCCGACCTCAGGGGCAAGGTCGTGCTGGTTGACTTCTGGACCTACAGCTGCATCAACTGCATGCGCACCCAGCCCTACCTGAATGCCTGGTACGACCGCTACCGTGCCGCCGGACTGGAGATCATCGGCGTGCACGCGCCCGAGTTCACCTTCGAAAAAGTGCCGGAGAACGTCGAGAAGGCGGTGCGTGACGCGGGCATCAAGTACCCAGTGGCCCTGGACAACGACTTCGCCACCTGGCGTGCCTACCACAACCGGTACTGGCCCGCGAAATACCTGATCGACAAGGACGGCGACATTCGCTGGACGCACTTCGGCGAGGGCAACTATGACGAGGCGGAGAAACAGATCCGCGACCTGCTCGGCGAAACCGGGGACAAGGCCGGGGTCACCGGGGAAACCACGCAGCCCACGCGGGGACAGTCACCGGAAACCTACCTCGGTACCCGGCGCGCCTCCGGTAACGAAACCCGGTTGGAGACCGGGGAACGCGACTACGGCCAGAACCCCGCACCCGGTGCCACCAATCGGTGGAGCCTGTCCGGGAGCTGGACGGCCGGCGACGAATCGATCACCGCCGCCCGGGACGGGGCGCAACTGAACTATCGCTTCGCCGGGCGTGAGATGTTCCTGGTGATGGACGGTCCCGCAGGGGCGAAGGTGCGCGTCCAGGTCGAGGGCGGCGGTCCACCCGGTGGGGCCGACGTGCAGGGCGAGGAGGTGACGATCTCCGGTGCCCGCCTGTACCGGCTGGTGCGGCTGCCCGAGGCCACCCGGGGAACCACCGTCACCCTGACCTTCGACAAAGGCGTGAGCGCCAATGCATTCACATTCGGATGAGCAGCCCTACCCTGAGCCCATGGGAAACATCCTGCTCGTCGACGACGATCCGACCGTGCGCGGTGTGGTCTCCGACTACCTGCGTGCGGCCGGGCACAGCATCACCGAGGTATCCGACGGGATCAGCGCCCTGGAACTCGCCGACGGCTGCGACCTGGTGATCCTGGACCTCATGCTGCCCGGTATCGACGGCCTCGAGGTGTTCCGGCGGATCCGCTCCCGCGGGGTGGTCGCACCGGTGATCATGCTCACCGCCAAGGGCTCGGAGGCCGACCGGGTGCTGGGCCTAGAACTCGGCGCCGACGACTACCTGGCCAAACCGTTCAGCCCCCGCGAACTCGTGTTGAGGGTCAACGCGGTGCTGCGACGACAGCAACCCCGGCCCGAACGGGAGATCATCACCGACGGCGACCTCACCCTCGACCTCACCGCCCGGAAAGCCACCCTCGCGGGCGAGACGTTGACGCTCACGCTCCGCGAGTTCGACCTGCTCGCCCACCTGGTAACCCATCCCGAGAAGGTCTTCTCCCGTGAGGAACTGATGCGCGTGGTGTGGGGCTGGGACGTCGGCGACGCATCCACGGTGACGGTGCACGTGCGGCGGCTGCGTGGGAAGGTGGAGACCGACCCGCAGCACCCCACCCGGCTGGTGACGGTGTGGGGTCGCGGATACCGGTGGGAGGCCTCGTGACCGGGCAGCTGCTGATCGTCGCCGCCGTCACCCTGCTGGTGGGTCTGGGCTGCACCGCCATGACCCTGAGCGTGGCGAGGCGTTCCGTTCGCTGGGCCGCCCTGCTGAGCCCAATCACCGTCGTCGTGACCGTTGGGGTCGGGATGCTGGTCGGGGTGCGGCTGATGCTCATTGAATCGGTGGGGGTGCCGCTGCTGCTGCTGGCCGCCACCGTTCCCGCGGCCCTGCTGGCGGGCGTGCTGGTGGCGTTGCGCAGCCAGCGGGTGATCGCGGAGGCCGCGGCGGCGCTGGAACAGGAACGCCGCCGGCGCGAGGTGGAGCAGGGCAGGCGGGAACTCATCGCGTGGCTGTCCCACGACCTGCGCACCCCGCTCGCCGGTATCAGGGCGATGGGCGAGGCGCTGGAGGACGGCATCGCCCCGGACCCCGCCAGCTACCACCGCGCCATCGTCGCGGAGGCCGAACGCACCGCCGCCATGGTCGACGACGTCCTGGCGCTGGCCGGGCTGCAGTCCGGCACCCTGGAGCTGAACTCCGAGACGGTGACCGTCAGCGACCTGGTCTCCGACCTCGTCGGCAACCTCACCCCGCTCGCCCTGCGCCGCGACGTGCGCCTCACGGGTTCCGTCGAGGGGGACTCCAGCGACGTCACGGGAGACGCGGGACTGCTGTCAAGGGCGCTGCAGAACATCATCGGAAACGCCATCGCCTACACCCGTCCCGGAACCGAGGTGACCGTGGTCGTCAGCGGCGGCGACGACACCGTGCGGGTGCAGGTCCGCGACGGCTGCGGCGGGTTGAGCCCGGAGGCCCTGGAGAAGTCCTTCACCGCCGGTTGGCGCGGCGACCGGGCCCGCACCCCCGGCGTGGGATCGGGAAACGGTCTCGGCCTGCCGATCGTCCGCACCATAGTCGCGGCCCATTGGGGCACCGTTTACCTGCGGAACCGGCCGCCGGGCTGTGAGGTCACGATCGAACTGCCGAGAGCAACCGGAGGGGTTGAGGCCCCTCACCCGGCCAGGTACTCGGCGACGTAGTCGACGTCCTTGTCCCCGCGGCCCGACAGGTTCACGATCAGCACCTCATCGGGGCTCATCGTCGGCGCCAGCCGGATGGCGTGCGCCAGGGCGTGAGACGACTCCAGGGCGGGGATGATGCCCTCGGTGCGGCACAGCAGCTTGAAGGCGGCGATGGTCTCGTCGTCGGAGGCGGTGACGTACTCGACGCGACCCATCTCCCGCAGGAAGGCGTGCTGCGGACCGACCCCCGGGTAGTCCAGCCCGGAAGCGATGGAGTGCACCTCCGAGGGGTTGCCGTCCTCGTCCTGCAGCAGCAGCGTGCGCATGCCGTGCAGCATCCCCGGGGTACCGAGGGTGATCGTCGCGGCGTGCTGGCCGGGTACGTCGAGGTTGCGGCCCGCGGGTTCGACGCCGAACATCTTCACCGGCTCGTCCTCCAGGAAGGCGGTGAACAATCCCAGGGCGTTCGAGCCACCGCCGACGGCGGCCACCAGCGCATCCGGCAGGCGCCCCTCCTTCTCCAGCACCTGACGGCGGGCCTCGCGGCCGACGATCGACTGGAAGTCCCGCACCATCGACGGGTACGGGTCCGGGCCGACAGCAGAGCCGATGGCGAAGAAGGTATCGGCGTAGTCGGTGGCGAAAACCGAGAAGGCCGAGTCGACGGCCTCCTTGAGGGTCTGCCCACCCGAGGTGACCGACACCACCTTCGCGCCCAGCATCTCCATCCGCACCACGTTGGGATGCTGCTTGGCCACGTCGACGGCGCCCATGTGGATCTCGCACTCCAGGCCCAGCAGGGCCGCCGCCGTCGCCAGCGCCACGCCGTGCTGCCCCGCGCCGGTTTCCGCGATCAGCTTCTTCTTGCCCATCCGCTTGGCCAGCAGCCCCTCGCCCAGGCAGTGGTTGATCTTGTGGGCTCCGGTGTGGTTGAGGTCCTCACGTTTGAGGTAGATCTTCGCTCCGCCGAGGTGCCTGGTCAGCCCGGCCGCCAGGAACAGCGGCGACGGGCGACCGACGTAATCGGCCAGCAGGGCCTCGTAGTCGGCCTGGAAACCGGGGTCCTGGCGGGCCTCCGCGTAGGCAGCTGCCACCTCGGCGATGGGAGCTTCGAGCTGCGGGGGCAGGAAACGACCGCCGTGGTTCCCGAAGAACCCGGCCTCGTCAGCGTGGATCAGCGAAGTCATGTCGCGAATGTTATCGCTGGTCGGCGGGATGGTCGTCCGCGGTTGCAACCTCGGGTGCATCCTCGGAGTAGATCCCGGGCGCGTCGTAGATCAGCGATGCCCCGTCGGCGGCCTTCCGGAGTTCGTGCGGGGCGATGGCGTGGGCGATGTGGTAGACGGCCACGGTCACGATGGTGCCGAGCGCGATACCACCCAGGGTGAACCCCTCGGTGATCGGGAGTTTCACGTCGCCGATGCCGATGATGATGCCCGCGGCAGCCGGGATCAGGTTGATGGGATTGCCGAAGTCGACGTGGTTCTCCTTCCAGATCTTCGCGCCCAGCAGGCCGATCATCCCGTACAGCACCACGCAGATCCCGCCCAGCACAGCACCGGGGGTGGCGGAGATCACCGCCCCGAACTTCGGTGACAGGCCGAAACAGATCGCGACCAGGGAGGCAACCACGTAGGCGGCCGTCGAGTAGACGCGGGTGGCGGCCATCACCCCGATGTTCTCCGCATAGGTGGTGGTCGGCCCGGCACCCACGAGGGTCGCGAGCATCGAACCGCCACCGTCGGCGGCGATCGCGCGTCCCATCATCGGGTCCAGGTTCTCGCCCGTCATCTCCGCCACGGCCTTGACGTGACCGGCGTTCTCGGCGATCAGCGCGATCACCACCGGCAGGGCGATGATGATGGCCCCCAGCGAGAACTGCGGAAGGTGGAAACCGACGACGTTGCCCGCGCCGCCGAAACGCCAGGTGGTCAGGTCGGTGACGGGCGGCAGGCCGAACCAGTTGGCGGCCTCGACGGCAGACCAGTCGACGCGCATTTTCTCGGTGACGGTGCCGTCGGCGGCGGCGCTGCGCATCGGCCCGAAAGCCAGGTCGAAAACCCAGCTCAGGAGGTAGCCGGCCACCAGCGACAGGAAGATGGCGATGCGCCCGAGGAAACCGCGCAACCCCACGCTGAGCGCGATCACGATGAGCATGACGATGAACGCCAGCCACGGATCCTGCGGCCAGTAAACGTTCGCGACCACCGGGGCCAGGTTGAAGCCGATCAGCATCACGACCGCACCGGTCACCACGGGTGGCAGGGTCTTGTGGATCACCCGGGAACCCGCGAAGTGGATGATCAGACCCACCATGAACAGGGCCAACCCGACCACGAAGAGCGCACCCGAAAGGGTGGCCGGGTTGCCGCCCGCCGAGTAGATCGCAGTCGCGACACCCACGAAGGAGGCCGACGACCCGAGATAGCTCGGCACGCGGTGTTTCACGACGAGCAGGAAGATCAACGTCGCGATACCGCTCATCATCACCGCGAGCTGCGGGTTGAGTCCCATCAGAAGCGGGAACACGAAAGTGGCGCCGAACATCGCCACGACGTGCTGGGCTCCGAGCCCGATCGTGCGTCCCCAACCGAGCCGTTCGGTCGGGGCAACCACCGCCCCGGGAATGAGGATTCCGTTGTTGTGCAGCTTCCAGCCGAACATTGCCCAGTCCTTTCGTCGCGGGCATGTTACTGCCCTTGCCGGGGTGGAAAACAAGTGGCGCCACCATTCATGAACAATTCGGAGGGTTTTCCCCGAAGCTGGTTGAGCCGGCCTGCGAGCGTCAGCGAGTGGGTCGTGTCGGGCCATTCTGAGTCAAGCTGGTTGAGCCGACCTGCGAGCGTCAGCGAGTGGGGCGTGTCGAAACCAGGGTGAGGGTGTCGGGGGTGTCGGGGTTGGGTTTGTTGTTCGGGTGCCGGGTGGTTTCGACTCGGGTCGCTCGTTCCTCGCTCCCCGGCTCAACCAGCGTCGGGGGTGGAAGTTGGTTGAGCCGGCCTGCGAGCGTCAGCGAGTGGGTCGTGTCGAAAACCGTGGTGATCGTGGGCGGGGATCCGGGGAAGGGCTTCGGGACCCGGCTAGGGTTGGGTCATGGTGCTGGATGTGGTTGTGATCGGGGCCAGTGTCGCGGGGTTGACCGCGGCCCGACGCCTGGCCGCGGAGGGTTTTTCCGTGGCGGTTCTCGACCCGAACCAGGCACACGTGACCGCGGCCATCGGTCACGGGGTAGCGGCCTGCGCACATGCCAGCACCGTGGCGAACATGGCCGGTGCCTATGGCGACGAGGCGGCGCGGGAACACGTGAGACGCAACCTGGCGGGGCTGGAGGAGATCCGGGGGGTCGCGGCCGCCGGCGCGCTGGAACTGACCGAGGTGGAACTTCACGACCACTCCCTGGGTGTCGCCCTGGACCGGGAACTGAACCGGGTGCTGGAGCTGATCGGTGGCGGCGGGGCGGAGGTCTCGCTGCTGCCCGCCGAAGCGAGCAGCCGGGCGGCGGCGGGGCTGCGTTCCCCAGCGCTGCTGGTCGACCCGGCCGACTACGCCGCCATTTTGGAGGAGCAGGCCGAATCCGCCGGTGCCAGGATCCTTCACGACGTCACCGTCACCCGGATCAAACGCCTCGACGGGGCAACCCAGGTGGCTTTCCGGCGGAACCTGGCGTGGTCACGGGACCTGGAGGTCCTCACCGCGCACGCCGTCGTCGACACCCTCGCGGTGAGCCCGTGGGGGTCGGTGGCGGGTGTGGGACGGCCGCAGTACGTGCCGACCCTGCGGTTGCGGGGCGTCGACGTGCCCGGGAAGGTGACGTTGTTGGCCGGCCCGCCCACCTGGCTGATCCGTCCCATCGGTGACGAGGTGCTGCTGCTCGGCCCGAAATGCGCCCGCGTCCAGGTGACCGAGGCCGCGGCGGCGCTCAAGAACTGGGCCGCAACCGAGTTCGGGGCCCGCGACGTGACCCCGGGCCAGCTCATCATCGACCCCAGCGACCACGGCCGCCCGGTCGTCGGGGCCTCCGCGATACCGGGCGGTTTCTACACCCGCGGCAACGGCCGGGGTGAGCTGATGAACGGCACCGCTTCGGGCTGCTACCTGGCGGCCCTGCTGCTCGGGGTCGACGCGGCCCGCAGCGTGTCGCTGCCGTGGGGCTCGAAGGTGCGGGCCGGTGTGGGCCGGCTGCTGCGGCGTCGTTGAGAACACCGGATCGTCTCGCCGCGACACCTTGACCGGTATGTGGCTGGCCGCCGGGGGATTTCAGTCGCCCCCGATACTGTCCTCAGCGGAATCGAAGCGACCCTAGGAGCCCCATGAGCCAACCCGTACCCGACGAGCAACCCATGGCCTGGCGGTCGCTGTGGGCAATGGTGGTGGGGTTCTTCATGATCCTCGTCGACAGCACCATCGTCACCGTCGCCGCCCCGACGATCATGCGCGAACTGAACGCGAACGTCACCTCTGTGGTGTGGGTGACGAGCGCCTACCTGCTGGCCTACGCGGTGCCGCTGCTGATCACCGGACGCCTCGGCGACCGGTTCGGGCCGAAACGGGTCTACCTGATCGGGTTGGTGGTCTTCACCCTCGCATCCCTGGGATGTGGCCTCACCACCACCGTCGAGCTGCTCATCGCCGCCCGGGTGGTGCAGGGGCTGGGCGCCGCGTTGATGACCCCGCAGACCATGACCATCATCACCCGCGTCTTCCCGCCACACCAGCGTGGGATGGCGATGGCCGTTTGGGGTGCGACGGCCGGGCTGGCGATGCTCATCGGCCCGATGCTGGGTGGTTTGCTGATCGGGTTGCTCGGCTGGGAGTGGATCTTCTTCATCAACATCCCCATCGGGGTGGCAGGCTACGTCGCGGCGCAGCGTCTCGTCCCGAACCTGGAACAGCACGCGCACCGTTTCGACTGGGCAGGGGTGGTGCTCTCCGGCATCGGGTTGTTCTGCATCGTCTTCGGTCTGCAGGAAGCCAGCACCCACGACTGGGGGGTGATCGCGGGTCCCGTCTCCGTCTGGTCGCTGCTGGTGGTCGGGGTCTGTTTCCTCGTTGCCTTCGTGGTGTGGCAGTGGCTCAACCCGAACGAGCCACTGATGCCCTTGAAACTGTTCAGGGACCGGAACTTCTCCGTCGCGAACCTGGCCATCGCCCTGGTCGGGATGACCGGTGTCGCCACCCCTTACCCGCTGATGATCTGGGCCCAGCAGGCCCGCGGGATGAGCCCGCTGCTCGCTGCCCTGGTGAACGCACCCGCCGCGGTGGTCACTCTGATCGTGGCGAAATGGAGCGGGCAACTGGTCAACCGGGTGCATCCCCGCTACCTGACCGTCACCGGGGGACTGGTGTGGGCCTCCTCGTTGCTGGCGGCCGGGCGTTTCCTCGACACCACGACACCGGTGTGGGTGCCGATCGTCCTGCTGACCTTCACCGGCGTGGCCAGCAGCATGGTGTTCGGGCCGCTGTCCACCGCCGCGACGGCGAACCTGCCCGCGACCCATGCCGGTGCCGGGTCTGGGGTCTACAACGCCACCCGGCAGATGGGCTCGGTGCTTGGCAGTGCCGTCGTCGCAACCGTGATGAGCACCCTGCTGGCCACTTCGCCGCAAACCCCCGACGGCGTCGCTGCAGCCATGTCGGGGACTCTGCTGCTGCCCGTGGCCTCGATTTTCACGGTGGCCGTCATCGCCTGTTTCCTCGAACGCCCGAAGCACCAGCGGAAGAACTGACCCCGAAGCCGCTCGCCCCGACGACCGGCGTGTCAGATCCAGGTGCCGAACCACATGCGCATCAGCCACTCGGGGCGGGTCAGCAGGCCGTCGGTGAGGATCGGGTAGATGAACATGAAGTGCAGGACCACCAGGCCGACCGCTGAACCCACCACCAAGGCCCGTGCCCGGCGTTTCGGGTGTTTCGCGGGGCCCAGGATCTTGCCCAGCGCCATCGCCAGCCCCGTCACGTAGAAGGGCAGCAGCACGATGGCGTAGAAGAAGAACAACGGGCGGGCCGCGAACTGGAACCAAGGCAGCCACACCGCCAGCACACCCAGGACGGGAACGGCGAACCGCCAGTCACGGCGACCCAGCCACCACCAGATGCCCGCGACCAGCGCGGCGCAGGCCATCCACCACAGCACCGGGGTGCCAATACCGGAGATCACCCGCAGGCAGGTGGTGCCGACGGCCTCGCAACCCTGATCACCCGGCTGGATGTCGTTCTGGGCGTCGATACCGATCGGCCGCACCATCACCAACCAACCCAGCGGATGGGCCTCGTAGGGGTGTTCCGCATCGACCATCATGGTGTTGCCCGTGTGGAACGAGAAAGCGGAGACGTGGTAGTTCCACAACGCCCCGAGGTCGGCTCCGAGCAGTTTCACGACGGGATTGTCCGGGTTCTTGGTCCCCCAGTCACGCAGGTAACCACCCGAGGTGGTCAACCAGCCCGTCCACGAGGCGATGTAGACGGGAACCGCCAGCACCACCGTCGACAGGAAGGCCATGGGGGCGTCCCCGAACAGCGACCTCCACAGGCCCAGGACGTGGGCGTAGAGGATCAGGCCTCCGACGGCACCGACCAGCAGGGCGCCCTGCACGTAACCGGCACGGGAACCGACGATGACCGTGGCGCAGAGCATGAAAACCGCCGCCACGCTCCAGGTGAGCCAGGTGACCTCGAGTCGCCGGCCCGCACCGGCAAGCCTGCGGGCCCCGATGTCCCAGGCCACGGTCAGGATCCCGAACACCGCCACCGCGTAGACGGAATTCCACTTCACCGCGCAGGCCGCGCCGAACATCACCCCGGCGACGAGCCGCCAGGGCCTGAACAGGACCAGCGGCCCGTAGTCGCCGTCCAGGGAGTCCAGGTTGTTTCTGCGCAGGTGACCGGCCAGCCGCAGCCGGAACCAGTCGCGATCCGCGACCAGCGCGGCAACGGCGGCCAGCACGAAGACGGCCTGGAAGATGTCCAGCAGCGCGATCCGGCTCATGGTGAAGGCCAGACCGTCGAAGGTGATCAGCAACCCGGCGATGCCTCCGACCAGCGTGGAACGCGACAGGCGGCGCGCCAGCCGCACCGTCAGCAACACCAGCAGCGCCCCGAAGACGCAGGCCGAGATCCGCCACCCGAAGGGGGTCATCCCGAAGAAGTGTTCGCCGACAGCGATCAGCCACTTGCCCAGCGGCGGATGCACCACGTAGGCCGGGTTGTCGGTGAAACCACTCAGGTCACCGTCCGCGATCCTGGAGTCCGTGTTGAACTGCTTGTTGTCCAGCCACTGCCTTTCGTATCCGGAGTGCAGCAGCCCCCAGGCGTCCTTCGCGTAGTAGGTCTCGTCGAAGACGATCTTCCCCGGGAACTCGAGGTTCCGCACGCGGATCAGGAAAGCGAAGACCGCGAGACCCACGGCTACCAACCAACCGGCCAGCCGGTCCTGGAGCCGACCGTCCTCAAGCGCCTCGATAGTCCTCACCACGCGGACAGTCTAGGGGAGGGGGGTGCAGCGAACCGCCGGCCGGCATCGCCGCAACCGGGCGTGACTTCCGCAACAGGGCCTAGGCTGGCCGGCATGGAACCCACGCGAGGCCGGCTGGTGCTGGCGGCCACCCCCATCGGTTCGCACACCCACGCCAGCCCGGCGCTGCGGGAGGCCCTGGCGAGCGCCGATGTGATCGCCGCCGAGGACACCCGCCGCCTGGCCACGCTGCTGCGCCGCATCGATGTGACCACCACCGCCAGGGTGTTGTCCTGTTTCGAGGGCAACGAGACCTCCCGCACCGCCGAACTGGTCGAGGCGGTGGCCGACGGGCAGGACGTGGTGCTGGTCACCGACGCTGGCATGCCGTCGGTCAGCGACCCCGGGTACCGCCTCGTGGTGGCCTGTGTTGAACGCGACCTGCCGGTCACCGCGGTTCCCGGGCCATCGGCGGTGCTGACGGCACTGGCGGTCTCCGGTCTGCCCAGCGACCGGTTCTGTTTCGAGGGTTTCCTGCCCCGGAAGACGGGGGAGAGGCGCGCCCGGCTGGCGGGACTGGCGGCCGAGGAACGCACCATGATCTTCTTCGAGGCCCCGCACCGGCTCCACGAATGGCTGCTCGACGCCGTCGATGTGCTCGGCGCGGATCGGCGGGCCGTGATCTGCCGGGAATTGACGAAACCCCACGAGGAAATCGTCCGGGACGACCTGGCCGGGCTGGCCGGGTGGGCCGCCGGCGGGGTGCGCGGCGAGGTCACCGTCGTCGTCGCCGGGGCGGAACCGGTCCGGGTCGGGACGGGCGAGGCCCTGGAGCTGGTGGCCTCCCGGATCGCGGATGGTGAGAAACTGTCCCGGGCCGTGCGTGTCGTCGCCGACCTGCTCGGGGTCCCACGCAAGGAACTCTACGAGGCCGCGCTGGCGGCCAGGAAGAAGGAACAATGACCCTTCCAGAACATCTGCCGGCTGCGCCTGACATGCTTCCCGCGCATGTCATCGACAATCACACCCATCTGGGATCCACCACCGAGTACTCCGGTCTCGGTGTCTCGGATTCACTCGATGCCGCGGGCCTGGTCGGGGTGACCGGGGTGGTGGACGTCGGCTGCGACGTGCCGTCCTCGCGCGCCGCGGCGCAGCTGGCGGCAACCGACCCCAGGGTCCGGGCCGCCGTCGCCATCCACCCCAACGACGCCGCCCGGCTCTTCCAGCGCGACGGTCTGGCGGCCCTCGACGCCGAGCTCGCGGAGCTGCCCGCCCTGGCCGCGCTGCCCGGGGTGGTGGCGGTCGGTGAAACCGGTCTGGACTATTACCGCACCCGTGATGCGGAGGCCCAACAGGTGCAGGCCCACAGTTTCCGGTTCCACATCGCACTGGCCCGGGAGAGGAACCTCACCCTCGTCATCCACGACCGCGACGCCCATGCGGACATTCTGAAGGTCCTCGATTCCGTGGAACTTCCCGAGCGGGTCGTGATGCACTGCTTCTCCGGGGACGCGGACTTCGCCCGCGAATGCGCGGATCGTGGTTTCTGGTTGTCCTACCCGGGGGTGGTGACCTTCGGGTCGGCCGGGGCGCTGCGGGAGGCGGTGAAGGTGACGCCCCTGGAACGCATCCTCGTCGAGACCGACGCCCCCTACCTCACGCCGAAACCGCAGCGCGGCAAACCCAACGCCCCCTACCTGCTGCCCCACACCGTCGTCTTCCTGGCCGGCCTGCTCGGCATCGGCCTGGCAGATTTCTGCCGCCGGGTGACGGCCAACACCGAGGCCGCCTACGCGACCCGCTGGGGTGGCGATGACTGATACCGGTCTGCTGGATCCCGCATCGGTGCGGCGCATCGCCGCCGAACTGGAGCTCCGCCCCACCAAACAGCGCGGCCAGAACTTCGTCATCGACGCCAACACGGTGCGGCGCATCGTCTCGCTGTCCGGGATCGGACCCGACGACGTGGTGTTGGAGATCGGGCCCGGGCTGGGGTCGCTGACCCTCGGTCTGCTGGAGGTGGCGAGCGAGGTGAGCGCCATCGAGATCGATGAACGCCTCGCAGGAAGGCTGGGGACCACCGTCGCGCAACGGCTGGGCCGGGACGTGGCGGCGCGCCTGAACGTGGTGGCCGCCGACGCCATGACCGTCACGGAACTGCCGGGCCGGCCGCCGACCGCGGTGGTCGCGAACCTGCCGTACAACGTGTCGGTGCCGGTGCTGATGCATCTCCTGGAGAGTTTCCCGTCGTGGCAGCGGGGTTTGGTGATGGTGCAGCTGGAGGTTGCCGACCGGCTCGCGGCGCAACCCGGTTCGAAGGTCTACGGGGCCCCCAGCGCGAAACTGGCGTGGTGGGCCTCGGCGAAGCGGGTCGGCACCGTGCCCCCGAAGGTGTTCTGGCCCGTGCCGAACGTCGACTCGGGGCTGGTGCGGCTGGAACGCCGCGACCCACCCGCGACCACCGCCACCCGGGAACGGACCTTCGCCGTGATCGACGCGGCCTTCGCGTCGCGCCGCAAAATGCTGCGGGCGGCGCTGTCAGGGATGTTCGGTTCCTCGGCTGCGGCCTCCGAGGCCATTGAATCGGCGGGCATCGATCCACAGGCCCGGGGCGAGGCCCTGGGCATCACGGAATTCGCCGCCATCGCGAGCAGGCAGCAGGTAGGTTGAGCCCGTGAAGGAAGTGCGGGTGCGGGTGCCGGCCAAGGTGAACCTGGTGCTGAACGTCGGAGCCACCGACGACGAGGGCTATCACGCCCTCGGAACCCTGTTCCAGGCGGTGTCGCTGTTCGACAACCTGGTGGCGCGACCCGCCGAGGCCGGGGTGTTCCGGGTGGGTTTCCGGGGCGAGGGCGCCTCCGGTCTGCCCGCCGACGACACCAACCTCGTGGTTCGCGCGGCCCGGCTGCTGGCCGAGACCTGCGGGACGGGAAACCTCGGGGCGGAGATCCGGGTCCACAAACGCATCCCCGTCGCGGGAGGCATGGCCGGGGGATCGGCCGACGCCGCCGCCACCCTGGTCGCCTGCAACCGGTTGTGGGGGACGGGCCTGGATACGGGGCAGCTCCACGCTCTCGCGGCCCGGCTCGGCGCCGATGTGCCCTTCCTGCTGCACGGCGGCACCGCTGTCGGCACCGGGCGGGGGGAGAAACTGAAGCCCGTGCCGGTGCGCGGCAGCCTCCAATGGGTGCTGGCGCTGAGCCACCACGGCCTGTCCACCCCGGCGGTGTTCCGGGAGTTCGACCGCATCAGCCCGCCCCGGCCCACCGAAATCGACCCCGGTCTGCTGGCCGCCCTGGCCGCTGGTGATGTTCACCGGGTGGGTTCGCTGCTTGGAAACGACCTGCAGCGGGCGGCCGTAAACCTCCACCCCGAGCTGGCCGATGTCCTGGCGATGGGACGCGAGGCGGGCGCGGCCGGCGCCTTGGTGAGCGGTTCCGGCCCCACCATCGCCTTCCTGACCGACACCCCGGCCGCGGCCGATGCGATCTCCGGTCGGCTGGCGTTGTCCTCCCGGGTCCGTGCCGTGCGCCGCGCCCACGGGCCGGTGCCGGGCGCGCGGATCGTGAACTGAGGGAGCTGGGATGGACGAGGTCGACGAGGTGATGGCCGCGTGGCACCGGGAACGCCCCGATCTCGCCACCTCCCCCATGGGGGTGTGGTCGCGGATCCACCGGTTGGCGGCCCTCCTGAACGGGGAACGCAAACGCTGTTTCGCCGAACACGGACTGGAGGTCTGGGAGTTCGACGTCCTGGCGGCCCTGCGGCGCGCCGGACGGCCCTACCGGCTCTCCCCGGGCCAGTTGCTGCAGCAGACCCACGTCACATCCGGGACCATGACCAACCGGGTCGACCGGCTCCGTGCCCGGGGCCTGGTCACCCGCCACTCCGACCCGAGCGACGGCCGCGCCGCCCTCGTCGAGCTCACCGCCGCAGGCCGCCGGGCCGTCGACGAGGCCCTCGGGGCGCTGGTCGAACTGGAGGAGTCGCTGCTGGCCGGGTGGCCGGAGACGGAACGCCGAGCCCTGGCCGGGATGCTGCGGCGACTCCTCGCGGCCGCGCAGGATTGAAGCGGCTCCCGCCACCGCCCGTCCCGGATCGCCTGTCACAATTACAGATGTCCGTTCAATGAAGAGAGTATCGGGGCTTCCACCATCGGCCCCGGAACGGCCGCCCTGTTGAAAGGGGTAAATGATGAGGACGACGAGGACCGAGGTCGCGGTTTCGGGTGGGATGGCCGGGGTCGCCGGTCCGGTGGGATCCGGGCCCGGGGTGTGAGAAGTGCTGCGGAAGCTGCTGCGGCTCCTGTTGGTCGCGTCGTGGATCATCGCCTTCCTGCTGGCCTACCAGTCGGTTGAGGCCGGTAGCGCGGTGTCCCCCTTGGCCGCTCGTGCCCACATCCAGGTGACACGATGGGCGGGGGATGCCTCGGTGGATGAGCTGCGGCGCGACCTCGGGGAACTGGCCCGTGAGAAGGGAATCCTGATCGGACAGGTGGTGCCTTCCCTGGAGCACAATCGCACGGGCAGGACCATCTATCTGACCGGAGCCGGCGCTGATGAGTTCGTGGCCTCGGATCCGGTCATGGATTTCGGGTACGCCATGCGCACCGAACTCAAGCCGATGCCGGAAATCGGGATGCGCGGCCCGGTCGGGTGGTGGATCGTGCTGGGAGAGGCCGGTGGCGGTGCTGTGGCCGATGTCCTGCGTGAGCACGGCGCCGAGGCCCACCAACTCGAGCCCGCGGGATATCCCGACATCAGGAAACTGGCTTCCGGGTCCAGTGAGGTCATCTGGGTGACCGCGCTGCTCCTGGCAGGCGCGACGGCCGCCTCCGTCGTGTCACGGACGCGGCGGTACGCCATCAGACGCCTACACGGCGGGGAGGTGTGGGCCAGCTGGTTGAGCGAGATCGGGCCCCTGTTCCTGGGGTGGCTCCTGGGTGGGGCGGTGACGATGGCGGTGGGGGTTGGCTGGGCCGCCATCTCGTTTGGGGGAGTGGGGGCCGGTGAGCTGGCGGCGCAGACCGCCCTGATGGCCGCCCTCCTGTTCTCCGGGGCGCTGGTTTCGTTGTTGTTCTTCCTGTGGATCACGCACGGCACCGACATTCTCGGAGCCATCAAGGGGGAGATTCCCGGGCGGCCCGTGTTGGCGGTGGCGTATTTCCTGCGATGCGTCTCCGTCGCCCTGGCGCTCGGCCTGGTGGCCGGTGTCGTGGCTCTCTCGGCGGACGCGAGGAGCCGTGAGGAGGCGACACGTCCCCTGCTGGAACTGGGTGATGCATCCGTGGTGGTTTCCGGCAACGTCTACAACCACGAGGACGAGAACCGGCTGGTGGAGGTCATCAGGTCCTGGCTGGCTTCCAAGGACAGGGCAGGGGACCTGCTGCTGGCGAAACGCCAGGCGCTGGCGGAGATCCCCGATGACGGAATGTCCGTTGAATCGCTCTGGGTCAATCACCGCTATCTCGAGGAACAACGGGTGATGCTGGCCGATGGAACCAGGGCCACGGCGGGCAGCCTCGGTGACGGGATCACGATCCTGATCGGCCCCGGGTTGTGGGATCTGCGTGACCGGGTCGAGAAACAAGTGGAGGCCCTGTTCGAGGGAATGATCCGGCAGGACGCAGGCGATCTTCCGGTGAAGGTCGTTCCCGTCGGGGCGGGCCAGGTGCTGAACACCTTCTCCATGCCACCGGAGGTGGCGGGGGAGTCGTTGACGACGACGAGTTCCTCGCTGCTGAGCGATCCGGTCGTGGTAGTTGTTCCTCCCGGGGTTTTCGGGCCCTATGCCGGCACGGCGGGAGATGGGCAGCTGTTGGTTTTCGGAACGGATGGGATCCGTGCCGATGTCATGAACAATCCCGAGCTCGGCCGTTTCGTGTTGAGCGTCACCCCCGTCGTGGAACGGGCCGGGACCATCATGGCGGACAAGAGAAACGAGTTGAGGATCGCGGCCTTCGGTGCCGCGACGGCGGGGGTGGTGGCGGTTCTGGCCGGAGTGGCGGTGGCCGGGGCCTACACCAGATTGCACGCCTCCCGCATCCTTGTCCGGCATCTGCACGGCTGGAGCATGTGGTCGAACTACCGGGTTCTGATCGCGCTGGAGGGGATCATCCTGTTGGCGGTCCTGGCCTGGGCTCCCTATGAGGTGATGCGGAGACGAGCGGAATTCGAGGTGCTTTTTGCGGGTGACCCCACCCTGCAGGCCCCGGCCCTCCAGGTCCTCGACATGCTCCCGGCCCTGCTGGTGTCGCTGGTCGCCACGGGCGGGTTCGCTCTCACGCTCCTGATCGCGCACCGGAACATCGTCAGAAATGGAATCAGTGAGGCCTGAGCATGGTGTTGGTCGTTTCCTCCTTGAAGAAGTCCTTCGGGCCCCGGGTGCTGTGGGAGAACATCGATCTCAGGGCGGAGCGGGGCACCCTGACCGGCCTGATCGGCGCCAGCGGATCCGGCAAGTCAACCCTGCTGAACTGCATCGGGTTGTTGACGGCCCCCGACGGCGGAAGGATCTCCTTCGAAGGCGTCGAACTCCTCGACATGGGATCCACCAGGCGCCGGCTCTTCCGGCGGGACACACTGGGCTATCTGTTCCAGAACTACGCCCTGATGGAGGACGCGACGGTCAAGGAGAACCTCGCGGTTGCGATGCGGGGCAGGAAGGACACCGGCCGCATGCGGGAGGCCCTGGAATCCGTCGGGCTTGCCGACCGGTTGAACACGAGGGTCGCCACGCTCTCCGGCGGTGAACAACAACGCGTTGCCCTGGCCCGCATCATGGTGAAGGCCGCCAAACTGATCCTCGCCGACGAACCCACCGGCGCACTCGACCCCACCAACGCCGGAATCGTAATGGGGCACATCCGCGCCATCGCCGACCAAGGGGCCTGCGTCGTGATCGCGACCCACGATCCCTTCGTAATGGACGGCTGCGATCAGCTCCTCAACCTTGACGAGGGCGCGTGAGGAGTTCGCGGCTTCGAGGTTCTCCCGGGTTGTTTCACCTGACCTTCTCCGAACCCACCACCCAGGTGTTGCACCCGCCGATGGACTCGGAGTGGAAACCCCGCATGCCCCAGTACAGCAGCGACTCCGGGCTGCCGTGGATGCCGTCGTCGATGAAGCTCTGCAGCGCCTTGCGGAGGACCTGGTAGTTCTTCTCGGTGAGCGCGAAGGAATCGTCGCTGCGGATCATTCCGGTGGCGTAGCACTCGGCCTGGATCTCCATCCGGCGTTCCGTCTCGTTCCCGCTGGGAAGTTTGGCCTTGGCGTTGAACAGTTTGCTCTGGGCCTGGATGTGGTGCCCGTACTCGTGGAAGACCATGAGCTTGATCCAGATGACGCTAGTGGAGTTTTCACGCAGCAGCCTGCCGCCGAAGTACAGGCTTCCCCCGTTCGCGCTGCAGTACACGGCGGGCGCCTGCAGGGTGCCGCAAGGAGTGGTCGCCGTGCCCCCCTCGTAGTAGTTGATGGGAAGGGAATGGGTGGGGTAGCCGAGCTGTTTGAAAACGGGAATCCACGCCCTGTGTGTGCACTCCACCGCGGCTTCGATCTGCTGTTTCATCTCGGCCATGGAGCTTGCGTGGCTTGGTTCGGGGCATCCGGTCACGTCGGGCCAGGCAAGATTGTAGATGGGTGCCCGCTGAACCGTCTTCCACGCCGGGTCGTTGGAATCGGGGCTGGGGAGGGAATCCAGGTTTCCATCGGGCACCTTCCAGCCGTTCTGTCCCGGCCTGCGAGGGGCGGAAGTGGGCGTCGGTTCGGGGGAGGGTGTTGTCGGTTCGGGCGATGGGGTCTGCTTGGGCGGGACGCTGCTGCGCCGGGTCGTCGGGCTGGGGGAGGAGGTCGTGGTCTCCTCGGCGGGTGTCGGTTTCGAAGTTGATTCCCTCGGCTGGGAAGAAGTCCTGTGCGACGTCGTCGCGGCGGGTTCGGATGTGGTCTGATTCTTGGAACCGAAGGAACCCGCAAGTACCGCCAGCAGGGGAACCAGCACGACCAACCCGATCACGATGCCGAACGCCACCGGAACCCCTGCCCCGCCCTGCCGTTTCGGCGGTTGGGGGCTGTACTGGAAACCGAAACCCTGCTGCCCCGGAGTGTTCCAGTAGGGATTTGTGGACACCGGCGCCCAGCCCTGCCGGGGCGTCGGCTGCTGTCCCCAGATCGGCTGCTGATTCGGCTGCCACTGCCCACCCGGACCCGGAACACTCATTCTTTTTCCTCTTCGCTCCGTCTGCTCATGACTGTGCTGACGCGAGAAGTTTCGCACCCGCCCAGCTCATGCGCGTCCGCAGGTGTTCATCCGGAGGGTGGGAGATGGGCTCGCCGCCGCTCGTCCTTGAGTTCGACGAGGAGCCTGGGGTCGGCCTTCAGGTTGGCCATTCCGTTCCAGGCCAGATTGATCAGGTGCCGGGCCACCACCAGCCGCTCCGGTTTGCGGTCGTTCAGCCACTGCTGGCCCGTCATGGCCACCAAACCCACCAGGGCCTGGGCGTACAGGTGCGCGTACCCCGGGTCGCGCCCCAGACGGGCGAACTCGGCTCCCAGGATCTCCTCCACCTGGATGGCGATCTCGCTGAGGATGGAGGCGAAGGAACCGGTGGGGTTCGCCAGCGACGAGTCACGTGAGAGGATGCGGAAACCGTCCGGGCAGCGGTTGATGTAATCGAGGAGAGCCAGGGCACCGCGCTCGAGGGTTTCCCGGGGTCCCGCACCGGGTTTGTTCAGGGCGGCCCGGATCTCCGCGTGCAGCGTGGTGGTCTCGCGTTCCACCACCGCCTGATAGGCGCCGTCCTTGCCCCCGAAGTGCTCGTAGACCACGGGTTTTGACACCCCGGCCCGGGCGGCGATCTCCTCCACGGACGTGCCCTCGAACCCCCGCTCCGCGAACACCTCCCGGGAGATGGTGAGCAGCTGCTCGCGCCGCTCCGCCGAACTCAGGCGCACCCGCGAACGACGGGCGCGGGTACTGGCGGGCGTTGGCATGGTTCCAGTTTCCCGCATCCGTGGGACGATACCCAAACAAGGGTCCGGGACAACCGGTTTTCATGCCTCCGTCCCGGTTCCACGTACCCAGCACGATGCAAGGTGGTCGTTGACCAGCCCGATGGCCTGCATGGTGGAGTACAGCGTCACCGGGCCGACGAAACGGAACCCCAGGTTCTTCAACCGGTGGCTGAGGGCCTCGCTTTCCGGGGTCCGGGCCGGTATCTCGTCGCGGTTCTCGGGTGGGACCAGCGCGGGAGGGGGGACGTGTTCGGCGAAGATGTCCGCCAACCGCCCGCCCGCGACATGCAGGGCGACCAGCGCCCTGGCGTTCGCGATGGCCGCCCGGATCTTCATCTCGTTGCGGATGATCCCGGGGTCCGCCATCAGGCGGGCGACGTCCTCCTCGCCGAAACCCGCCACCGTTTCCGGGTCGAAACCCGCGAAGGCCGCCCGGAACGCTTCGCGTTTGCGCAGGATCATGATCCAGTTCAACCCCGATTGGAAACCCTCCAGCACCAGTCGCTCGAGCAGCAGCGACTCCTCCGGGTCATCGGGGAGGGGGCGTCCCCACTCGGTGTCGTGGTACTGCTCGTACAGCGGATTCCCCGCCCCGAAACAACGCTCCATGCTTCCTCCTCGGATCAGTCCTTCACCAGCAATCATGGACACACCGGTGCCGGATCCTCCGGAAACGCGACGCCGCCCCGGGACTGTGGAAAACCCAAGGACCGGTTCTTTCCGTTAGACTTGCGAACCGGCCCGGGTTCCGGGTCGTTCCCCGGTTGGTCTTCCGGCAGGGCCCGCCTGACTTTGAATCAGGATTAGCGAAGTAGGTTCGACTCCTACCCGGGGAGCACGAAATGCCTGAACAGGATCATGCAGGCCACGATGATGGCGAGCCAGATGAAGTCCGAGATTCTCACCTCGCGCTGCAGCCGTTTGCCCTGCGGCGCGACCTGAACGGGGGTTCCCGGCCCGTAGCTGGTGTTCCCGGCAGCCCCGGCCAGTGCACGTGGATCGCTGTAGCGGTTCACGACCGGGGTGAGCGAACCCAGCACGCCGTTCGCGATGGTCTCCAGCAGGCGCCAGGTGTCCGGGTGTGTCAGGTCCTGCTGGGATTGGGTGTAGCAGAACAGCCAGTCGTCGACCATTTCTATGTCGTATACGACGGGCGCGTTCAGCAGTGCTTCCATGACGTTGGGTGGCAGCAGCTGGAAGGCGTCGCGGCCGTAGCTTTCGGGGGCGTAGAGCTGATAGTGGCTGTCGAAGGGTTCCCCCAGACTGATGCGCTGCGAGGATGCGAAGGTCTCCGGCAGATTCGTTCCCCACCTGCCGTTGTTCGCCTTGGCATCAAGCAGCAGGTGCGGGACGGGATGCGGCAGCCGGAACGCGGCGAAGCGCCAGTAGTAGGTGGTGCTGTCCTTGCCTGAGCCCGTGGTGTATTGGTAGCGGCCGGCGTCGGCCAGTAACCCGGTCAGGGAGAACAGATGGAAGGTGGAGGCCCGGGAATTTCCCTTGTTGAAAAGCAGCCCCGGGTAGTTGGGGTTGGCCGAGCGGATTCTGAACTGCATCCCGTTGGCGTCGGCGAAACGCGCCAGCAGGGCCCAGTCCATCCGGCGCCGGTGAGACTTCAAAAGTCTCTTGACGGAAAAGACGACAACCGTGACGAAGACGGCACAGAAAAAGAACGCGAAGAGCAGGAACTGATTCGAGAATCCGGAGATTCGCAAGACGTTGAAGAAGTGGAAGGTGACCAAGGCGAAGGCGGCCACGAAGATGAGCAAGGCAAGCCACCCGGGTGCCCCGCGGGGTCCGAACTCGCCGTTTTTGCGGCGCTGTTTCAGGACCTGTAGCTCCTGCGGGGTGAGGGGCATCACCAAGGGGTCCGTGTTGAATCTCACCATGGCCCTCAGACTAACCAGACGAAGGCTCAAGTGGTGAGGCCGGCCCCGGCCCGAATCGGCTCCGCCGTTACCTGGTGAACACGTAGACCATCTGGTAGAACAGGAAGAACCCGATGAGCCCGACGAACCCGATGAGCAGGAGGATCAACACCGGGTTCGTCATGCTCCGGAGACGCCTGCCCAGCGGCGCCACCGGCGCCGGGGTTCCCGGCCCGTAGCTGGTGTTTCCGGCAGCCCCGGCCAGTGCACGTGGATCGCTGTAGCGGTTCACGACCGGGGTGAGCGAACCCAGCACGCCGTTCGCGATGGTCTCCAGCAGGCGCCAGGTGTCCGGGTGTGTCAGGTCCTGCTGGGATTGGGTGTAGCAGAACAGCCAGTCGTCGACCATTTCTATGTCGTATACGACGGGCGCGTTCAGCAGTGCTTCCATGACGTTGGGTGGCAGCAGCTGGAAGGCGTCGCGGCCGTAGCTTTCGGGGGCGTAGAGCTGATAGTGGCTGTCGAAGGGTTCCCCCAGGCTGATTCGCTGCGAGGACGCGAAGGCCTTGGGGAGGTTTGTCAGCTTCCACTTGTTGTTCGCCTTGGCGTCGAGCAGCAGGTGCGGGACGGGATGCGGCAGCCGGAACGCGGCGAAACGCCAGCGGTGGATGGACCTTTCCTTGCCGTTGCCGGTGACGTACTCGTAGCCGCCGACATCGGCCAGCACCCCGGCCGAGGAGAACAGATGAAGGGTCGAGGCCCGGGAATGCCCTTCGTGGAAAAGCAGCCCCGGGTAGTTGGGTTTGGCAGAGCGGATCCCGAACTGCAGCCCGTTGGCGTCGGCGAAACGGGCGAGCAACAACCAGGATCGCCGCTGCCGCAGGTATTTCCTGATCCCCAGGAGGAGAACGGCAAGGATGATCAGGATGGGCAACAGCAACAGGAACCACATCAGGTTTCCGTGCGGATCCCTGTTCACCAGGGCCTCCCAGAGCTCTGGGGCCGTGGCCGCGAACATGAGCACGAACACGATGACCCCCATCACCTTGACCCAGGGAGATGCCGGGGAACCGAAATCGCCGCGTCTGCGGCGCAGCTTCAGGGCGTTGGTTTCCTGAGGGGTGAGCGGCGATACCAAGGGTTCCGTGTCGAATCTCACCATGAACCTCAAGATATCGACGCAGCAGGTCAGCGGACCTGACCGTTTCGGCGGATCGGTTTGTACAGCGGTGGGCCAGCAGGGCCCATGGCTGGTAGTTTCATACCGTGAGTCCGGGGAGGCCCCGGTGAACCAAGGGAAGGAAACCACCTTGACCATCCCTGACAGCGATCTGGCTCCCGTCGCAGCGGTCATCGTGCTGGCCGCAGGCGGCGGAACACGAATGAAGTCACGTCGTTCCAAACTGCTCCACGAGCTGTGCGGCAAGTCGATGCTCAGCTACGCCGTCTCAGCGGCAGCGGCACTCAACCCGCATCACCTCGTGGTCGTGGTGGGGCACCAGCGCGTCGAGGTCCTGGAACACCTCGAGTCGCTCAGCCAGAACGTGACCACGGCGGTTCAGGAACAGCAGCTGGGAACCGGCCATGCGGTCGACTGCGGGCTGGGGCAGCTGCCGGACATCGAGGGGGAGGTGGTCGTCACCTACGGTGACGTGCCACTGCTCACCGGCAAGACCCTCCGCAAACTCGTCTCCATCCACCGCGCCGAGAGCAATGCCGTCACGGTGCTGACCGCGGAGGTGGAGGACCCGGCGGGCTACGGGCGGATCGTGCGCACCGGCGGAAAGGTCACCGGAATCGTCGAGCACCGGGACGCATCCGACGAGCAGCTCCTGATCCGCGAGATCAACTCCGGCATCTACGTCTTCGACGCCGCCGTCCTGCGCAACGGCCTGGCCCAGCTGGGTACCGACAATGCGCAGGGCGAGCAGTACCTCACCGATGTCCTCCGCTACGCCCACGACCTCGACCGTCCCGTCGGCGCGCTGATCATAGACGACGTGTGGCAGACCGAGGGTGTCAACGACCGCGTCCAGCTGGCCCGGATGGGCCAGGAACTGAACCGCCGCATCCTGGAACGCTGGATGCGGGAAGGCGTGACCGTCATCGACCCGCGCAACACGTGGGTCGATGTCGACGTCGACCTCAGCCGGGACGTCACCTTGATGCCCGGAGTGATCCTCCAGGGCGCCACCACCATCGCATCCGGTGCCGTGATCGGCCCGGACACCACCCTCCAGGACGTCGAGGTGGGGGAGAACGCCACCGTGGTCCGTTCCCACGGGTCCTTCGCGATAATCGGCGACGGGGCCAACGTGGGCCCGTTCTCCTACCTGCGTCCCGGAACCCAGCTCGGTCCCGGCGGGAAGATCGGCGCCTTCGTCGAGACCAAGAACGCGGTCATCGGGGAAGGGTCGAAGGTTCCGCACCTCAGCTATGTCGGCGATGCGATCATCGGCGACGGGGCCAATATCGGGGCGGGCACGATCTTCGCCAACTACGACGGCGTCAACAAATCCACCATCCACGTCGGAAACGCGGCATTCATCGGATCGAACTCCGTGCTGGTGGCGCCCGTCGACATCTCCGACGGGGCATTCGTGGCCGCCGGGTCGACGGTCACCGACGACGTCCCCGCGGGGGGGCTCGCCGTGGCCAGGGGGCGGCAACGCAACGTCAACGACTGGCAGGCCAAGCGCCGCCCGGGATCGAAGGCCGCGCGGGCCGCCGCCGAGAGCGACGGCAAAGTACACCCAGCCGTCACCGAGTCGAGAGCCAAGAAGAAGGAATGAAACGACTCCGCATGAGGAACGAGACCGCGAACAACAAACACCTGATGCTCTTCTCGGGCAGGGCATTCCCGGAACTGGCGGAGGAGATCGCGGCCACGCTTGAGACGAACCTGGTTCCCACCCGCGCCCTCGCCTACGCCAACTCCGAGATCTATGTGCGTTTCGAGGAGTCGGTGCGTGGCTGCGACGCCTTCGTGATCCAGTCGCACACCGCGCCCGTCAATGAGTGGATCATGGAGCAGCTGATCATGGTGGACGCCCTGAAACGGGCCTCCGCGAAACGCATCACCGTGGTTGCGCCCTTCTACCCGTATGCGCGTCAGGACAAGAAACACCTCGGCCGGGAACCCATCTCGGCCCGGCTGGTGGCCGATCTCTACAAGGCCGCGGGGGCCGACCGGATCATGTCGGTGGATCTCCACGCCTCGCAGATCCAGGGGTTTTTTGACGGCCCGGTGGATCACCTCTGGGGACTTCCGGTGCTGAGCGACTACGTCCGGGCGCACTACGACACCTCCGAGATGTGCGTCGTCTCGCCCGACGCGGGACGGGTCCGGCTGGCCGACATGTGGACCGACGAGCTCGGCTGCCCGCTCGCAATCATCCACAAGCGCCGCGACCACGAGAAGGCCAACACGGTCGCCGTGCATGAAGTGGTCGGTGATGTGCGGGGCAAGACCTGCATTCTCGTCGACGACATGATCGACACTGCTGGAACCATCACCCAGGCGGCGCTCGCGTTGCAGGAACGGGGGGCCAGCAAGGTCATCTGCGCCGCCACCCATGCCGTTTTCTCGGGGCCTGCGGTGGAGCGGCTGAACAAGTCGGGTCTGGCGGAGATAATCGTGACGAACACGCTGCCGATCCGGACCGCCGAGCCGGTCAACAATCTGACGGTGCTGTCGATCGCCCCGCTGATCGCGAGGGCCATCAACGCCGTTTTCCGTGACGGATCGGTGACTTCTCTGTTTGAAGGACAGGTGTACAAATGAGTGTTCGTGGGGTCAACAAGCTGTCAATCATCGGCGCCGGGGCGGTGGGTTCCTCGCTGGCCTACGCCAGCCTGATCCGGGGAGTTGCCCGGCACGTCGTGTTGTACGACATCAACGCGGCGAAGGTCCGTGCCGAGGCCCTCGACCTGGCCCACGGCAGCCAGTTCATGCCGCAGGCGAGGATAGAGGGATCGGATGATCCCGAAATCACCCGGGGTTCCGATGTGGTTGTGATCACTGCGGGGGCGAAACAGAAACCGGGGGAAACCCGGATGGATCTCGCGGCCTCCACCGTGAACCTGATGAAAAAGGTGATTCCCCCGCTGGTGGAACGCTCCCCCGATGCGATCTTCCTCATGGTGACCAACCCGGTGGATGTCACAACCTATGCGGCGCTGAAGATCAGTGGCCTGCCCCGCAACCAGCTGTTCGGGTCGGGCACCGTGCTGGACTCCTCCCGGTTGCGGTACCTCGTCGCGGAGGCCTGCGAGGTCGCGGTGGTGAACGTGCACGCGTACATCGCTGGTGAGCACGGTGACTCCGAGATCCCGCTGTGGAGCGCCGCCACCATCGGTGGTGTCCCGCTGCTGGACTGGGAACGCCAGACCGGGAAGCTGGACGAATCCACCCGCGACGCGATCGCGGATCAGGTGGTGAACGCCGCCTACGAGGTGATCGCGGGAAAGGGTGCCACCAACTACGCCATCGGGCTGGCCGCCACCCGGATCATCGAATCGGTGCTGCGTGACGAACACCGGGTGCTGCCGATCTCGAGTCTCGTGGAGGACTGGTACGGCATCAAGGATGTCTGTCTCTCCGTTCCCACCATCGTCGACCGCCACGGTGCCGGTCATGCCCTGAGGCAACCCCTGACCGACGGTGAGCTCGGCTGCATGCACGAATCCGCCGACGCCATCCGCCACACGCTGAACTCGCTGGGGTTCTGATGTCCTGAATCCGCCCGTCCCGGCCGGTCAGGCACCGGCCGGGACGGGCGGTGTGATCAGGCCGTGTGTTTCCGTGATGCAGGCCGGGGAATGGCCCCGCGCTGGCGCAACCGGGATACCACGCGGTTCAGGCCCACGGGGGTCAGACCGAGGTACTGGGCCACCTCGCGCTGCGACATCCGCGCCGCCAAGCGGGGATATTCCTGTAGGAAGGCGAGGTAGCGTTCCTCGGTGTTCATGGTCAGGAACTGGTACTCGCGATGCGTGTGATAGGCCACCAGACGTAGCAGGACGACGGTGGAGAAGCGGTACCACTCGGGATGGCGCTTCGCCAGGGCGGAGAGAAGCCGGATCGGGGTGCCGACGATGTTTGAATTCTCTTTCGCCAATGCGCGCTTGCGTGAGAGGGCCAGCGGGGAATCCATGAATTGGTAGTTCGTGGGAAGACCCAGCAACTCGCTGAACTCGCGGGGGTTTGCGTTGAGGAAGACATCCCCCTGCTGCATGTAACTGGCGATGTGGGATTTGCCCTTGAAGGTGACCATGGATGCGATGGCCCCGTTCAGCACCAACCACATCATGGGCTGGTTCCCGCTGGGCAATGGTTGCCCGGAATCGATCTCCATCACGATGGAGGAGGCTGCGCAGAGGTTCCAACCCGGCAAGGGGCAGCCGACGATATTCTCCATGGATCGCCGCGCGATGTGCTCCCAGCGGGTGCCTACGAGGTGGGTGGCACTGGTCATGATCAGATCTTAACCCCGGTTAACTAGTGATTTTTCCGATAGTTAACTGCATCCGGGGCCAAACTGCAAAATCGCGGCAGGTCAAAGGTGATTATACGCCCCTGTCCGGGTGACATGTGATTGATGTTTTGTCCACACCGGAGGCTTTGCCGGCGAGCGTCGCTGGTCTCGTCGCCGGGGTCAGGGTGGTACCCCTAGTTGGCCTCCGGGGAACCGTGGCACCGTGGTCTGGGGGAGGCCTGCGAACCGCATTCCCCGGGACGATGTTCTGCTGGTGGGGGAAGGATAGTTTGGATTCGTCAGTTCAAGAATCGAGGAAGGTATCGACGTGAGCATCGCTCCACCCGCAGTGGTCCCCGCCTGTGGCGCCCAGAATCTGACGAAGGTGTTCGGGGAGGGTGGGTCCCGGCCCGTAGTCGCCGTCAACGACGTGACCCTCGCCATCGAGGCCGGATCGTTCACGGCCATCATGGGGCCGTCCGGCTCCGGAAAATCGACTCTGATGCACTGCATGGCCGGGCTGGATCGTGCCACCAGCGGATCGGCCTGGGTGGGCGATCAGGACCTGTCCCGCCTGCCCGAACGGCAGGTCACCAGGATCCGGCGGGACAAGATCGGGTTCGTGTTCCAGTCCTTCAACCTGCTTCCCACGCTCACCGCGGAGCAGAACATCCTGCTGCCGCTTGAATTGGCGGGTCGCAAACCGGACCGTGAGGTGTTCAGGGGGATCGTCGACTCCCTGGGGCTCACCGATCGCCTCACCCACCGCCCGAGCCAGCTCTCCGGGGGGCAGCAGCAGCGGGTCGCGATCGCGCGGGCGCTGGTCACCAGCCCGCAGGTGATATTCGCCGACGAACCGACGGGCGCCCTCGACTCCCGCACCGGCACCGCCCTCCTGCAATACCTGCAGCGATGCTCCCGCGAACAGGGACAGACCATCATCATGGTCACCCACGACCCGAAGGCCGCGGGATACGCGGACCGGGCCCTGGTGCTCTCCGACGGGAGCATCGTCGACGACGTGGCCCGGCCCTCCGCCGAGATCATGCTCGCCAGCCTCGGGCGTCTGGGGGCGTGATGCTACGAGACGCAATCAACGAGATCCGGCTGCACCCGGGCCGGTTCGTCGCGACGCTGCTGGCCATTGCGATCAGCGTCGGATTCATCTCGGCGATCATGATCGGGGTGCGCACCGAGGAGAACTCGATGACGCGGTCCGGGGTGATCGCGACCTCGAAGTCCGACGTGGTGGTCGAGCAGGTCGGTGCGAATGATCAGAGCAAACCGGATGAGGTGCTCAAGGCCATTCAGGGGGCCTCCGGGGTGACACAGGCGGAGGCCTCCGTGGTGGCGCTCTTTCCGCTGACCCACGAGAATTTCTCGGTTTACACCAATGCAGTCGTGCTTCCCTCGGCCGAGTTCCGCTGGGCCTCCCTCGCCGAGGGTTCCTGGCCTTCCGGGGAGGAAGAGATCACCCTGTCCAGGGCGGGGGCGGAGAAACTCCACGTGAAGGTCGGGGACAAGGTCGCCATGGGCTTCTCGAGGGATGAGCAGAGCAACAGTTACCGGGTCGTTGGCATCACCAACGACGCGCCCTCGCTCTACACGACGACCTCCTACATCGCCGGTTTCGGGCCGGAGCGGCAGGCGTCCATGTGGGTTGTCAAGGCTCAGGCCCCGGCGGCGGCCGTCGCATCCATCCAGCGGGCTCTCGAACCGTTCGGATCGGGCAACTTCAAGGTCAGTACCACGGACGACTACCGTAACGATCAGATGAAGCAGCTCACGGGTGGGTTCGACGTCTTCCGCAACCTTCTGCTGGTATTCGCCGCGATCTCCGCGGTCGTCGGCATGATCATCATCGCCAACACCTTCACGATCCTGGTCACCCAACGCCGACGCCAGATCGGTCTGCTGCGGGCCGTCGGCGCGTCGACGGGGCAGGTCGCGGGAAGACTCTTCGCGGAGGCCGTTCTGCTGGGGCTCGTCGGTTCGCTGATCGGCGTGGGCATCGGGGCCGGTGTCGCAGCGGTGGCGGGTCTCTGGACGGGTGCCATCTACTGGGGTCTGGTGTTCCCGCTCGGTGAGCTGGGGATCGCCGTCCTCGCCGGTGTGCTGATAACCGTGCTCTCGATGATCGGCCCCTCGCTGGCGGCCACCCGGGTCAGCCCCCTCGAGGCCCTGCAGGTGGTGCCCAGCGCTGCCCGCGTCAAACGGTTGAGCATCACCCGTGGGGTGTTCTGTTGCCTGTTCCTGCTCCTGGGGGGCAGCCTGGTTTTCCAGGCCTTCGCCGATCCGGCCAGAGGATTGCTCTGGGCCATCGGCGGCGGCGGGTTCCTCTCCTTGGCGATCCTGCTGGCGGCACCGTTCTACGTGCCGGTGCTGTTGCGCCTGTTCGGGTGGCTCCTGGGGTTCATGGGTTCCACGGTCAAGCTGGCAACCAGCAACTCCGTCAGGAATCCCCGTCGCGCCTCGGCCACGGCGGTGGCCCTGATGCTCGCGGTGGGACTCGTGGTCACGCTCCAGGTGGCCGTTTCCACCATGCGCACCTCGGCTCTTTCCGACATCAACCAGCGCTACCCGGTGGATGTCAGCGTGCGGGACTTCGACGGTCCCCTCAAATCCGGTGTGGTGGAGGAGCTCCGCAGGAACGAGGGGGTCGCGAAGGTGGTGGAGATCCCCAGCAAACAGGTCGACCTGGGCCGTATGGAGTTTTCCGTCCGCAACGTGAACGTCGCCCGCGCTGAGCTCGGTCTCCCGGACCGGATGAATGCCCCGGACGGGGTGTTCCTGGTCAGTGCGGAAATCGCGGCCGACCTGCCCAGTCGGGTGGATCTGCCGGGCGCGGGGCAGTTGGAGGTGCGCTCCTCGAAGTCGGTTCCCTACAACGCGGCAGTGGTCTCCGAGGCAACCTTCGAGAAACTGTCCGGGCAGAGCGAGATCCGGGAGGCCTGGATCAAGTTGACGGATCGGACCTCCAGCACCGCCCTGAACCAGGTGATGAAGGTGATTTCTCCCCTGTCCTCTGATGTCGAGATCGGCGGTGGCGCCACCATGGCGGGGATACTGGAGCAGATCGTGAACGTTCTCCTCACGGTGTTGACCGCGTTGCTCGGTGTCGCCGTGGTGATCGCCCTGGTCGGTGTCGGCAACACCCTGGGCCTGTCGGTGATCGAGCGGCAACGTGAATCGGCGCTGCTGCGGGCCCTTGGCATGCAGCGCAGGTCGCTCCGGCTGATGCTGCTGGCCGAGGCGATGCTGCTGGCCGTGGTGGGCATCGTGA
The DNA here is from genome assembly GCF_057238465.1 of Arachnia sp. NCBI lineage: Bacteria > Bacillati > Actinomycetota > Actinomycetes > Propionibacteriales > Propionibacteriaceae > Arachnia > Arachnia sp. The sequence continues at coordinate 101,818 of NZ_DBHHFZ010000004.1, read as the reverse complement.
TGGGTGTCGCGGCGGGTTCGTTCTTCGGTTGGCTGGGTGTGGTCACATCGCTCGGGATGATGGACGAAACCTCCCGGCCCGAGGCGGTGTTCTCCGTCGACCTGCTCTACACGGGTGGTCTGATCCTGGTCTGTGTGGTCGCGGCGGCCCTCGCGTCGGTGCTGCCCGGCAGGCGCGCGGCGAACGCCACCCCGACGGAGGCCCTCGCGGCCGAGTAGCGTCCGCTGGCTGGGAAGACCGAGTGGCTGATGCCGAATCCCGCGGGATCGGCATCAGCCACTCGGCCGTTACGGGAACGGCGGGAGGGGATTGTGAAGATCGCGAAACCCACCACGGGCCTTCCTGTCCGGTCCTGTGCTTTCAGGAGGCGCTTCAGCGTCTGCCAAGGCCGCCGACGGGCAGGCCGTTCCGACGACAGCCGGTGCGGAAGCGGGTGGATCGACCCCGGCTTACGTCAGCGTGTGTGGGCTGCCCGAATCGGATCCTGTTCCGTCGGTAGCCCTTGTTCGCTGAAACGGTTGCTGGCTTCGTTCCGCGCTTGCACCCGCCGTACTTACTGTATATGCTGCATATATACAGAAGGGAGGGTGTGGTGGACGTCGTGTTGTCGAACACCGCGGGGATCCCGATCTATGTCCAGATTGAGGACCAGATCAAGGCGGCAATCCTGCGGGGCGAGGTCTCCGAGGGGGATGCGCTGCCATCCATCCGGGCCCTCGCCCGCGACCTCAGGGTCTCCGTCATCACCACCACCCGGGCCTACGCGGAACTGGTGGCCGACGGGCTCGTCGCCAACGTGCCCGGAAAGGGGTACTTCGTCCTGCCGCGCGATGCCGAACTCGTTCGCGAGCAGGTGCTCCGCGAGGTGGAGACCCACTTCGCGAACGGCGTGTCCGTGGCCCGGCTGGCCGATGTCGACGACGACGAGATCCGCTCCATCCTCGAACTCGCTCTCACCCAAAGGGAGGACGCATGACCAGCGACAGTCTCCTCACGCTTACGGGAATCACCAAGCAGTACAAGGAGTTCCGCCTCGGTCCCATCGACCTGGACGTTCCTCGTGGCTACGTGATGGGTCTGGTCGGGGCCAACGGGGCGGGCAAGACCACCGCCATCAAGATTGCTCTGGGTGCGGTGCGTCCACTGGAGGGTGTGGTACGCCTTATCGACAAGACTCGCGTCGGTGTGGTCCTCGACCAACCGTGCTGGCACTCTGGCTGGCAGGTCCGAGACCTTTCCCGGCTGCTCGGCCCGTTCTACCCGGACTGGGACCAGAAAGTCTTCAATGAACTGGCCGAGTGGGCGGGGGTCTCGCAGCGGCTGAAGGTGAGGGAATTCTCCCGGGGCATGGGTATGAAGATGCAGATGGCGGTCGCGCTGGCGCACGGGGCCGAACTGCTGGTGCTCGACGAACCGACCAGTGGTCTCGATCCCCTGGCCCGCAGCGAACTGTTGGACAAGCTGTCCGAGTTCATGACCGACGAACGGCACTCGGTTTTGTTCTCCACCCACATCACCACCGACCTGGACCGTATCGCTGATCTCGTCACGGTTCTCGACGCCGGTGAGGTGGCCGTTTCCGGTCCCCGCGACGACCTGCTTGAGGCGTGGGTGATGATTCGCGGTGGTGCCGCCGATCTCACCGGCGAGTTGCGCACCCGGATCCGCGGTCTCAGACAGCACTCCGTCGGCTGGGAAGGGCTGCTCGCGGCAGCCGACCTGGGGTTGTGCGGCCCCGGTGTCGTGGCGGATACTCCGTCCGTCGAGGACCTGCTGGTGCACCTCGCGAGGGAGCGGAAAGATGCGTGAACTCGGATCCGCGCTGAGGATCGATCTACATCGTCTGCGCGGGGTTTTCCTCTTCGGGGGACTCATGGCATTCTTCTGGGTCATTCCCGGGCTTCTGCACGGGATACTGGACGAGGGGAAACCGTCCTTCTCGATCTCTGTCCCTCTTCTTTCCCTTTTCCTGGTCGTGCTGATGCTCGTGCTGTTTCAGGTCGGGAGAGTGGACGGGGTGGATATCCTCTACGACATCCTGCCGCTGCGGCGCCGAACGGTGATCATCTCGGGCTACCTGGTCCTGCTGGTCCTGTCCTTCCTTTTCGAGATCGCAGTGGCGGCGATGATGCTGGCCATGCCGATGGCCGGGGTGAACGTCGGAGCCGACTGGCCGGTCGCGGTGCTGGCGTCGCTGGTCACGGCTCTTTTCGGTTTCGCGATCGCGGCTCCTCTCGTCGTCAGATTCGGGGGCAGGAACGGGGGAATCGTCATCTTCTCCATTCTGGCGGTCACCGCGCTCGGGGTCCATGCGATGGTGCAAACGGCTTCCCCGGGTGCGTCACCCCCGCTGCTGACCGGATGGCTGCCTCTTGAAGGGCTGTGGGTGCTGCTGCTGGCGGGTCTGGTGGCGTATGCCGTGTCGCTTCCGGTGTCCATCCGCATCTACGAGCGACAGGATCACTGACCGATGGGGTCCTGCGGGAGATTCATTGCAGTGCCGCCGTCTGCCCGCGCGAAAGGAGGGAAAAATGCGTGAACTCAAAAACGCCATCAGGCTGGATGTGAAGCGCATGTCGGACTCTCTGTTTCTTATGGTGATAGGGGTCCTGGTCTGGGTTTTCCTCGGTATTTTCAAAAACTTGATGGACTGGGCGTTGGCCATCGTCTTCATTGCGTTCATGACGACGGTGTCCGTTTTCTACGGAAAATTCGGCCTCGACGGAACGGAGGATGCCGATCTGCTGTACGACACCCTGCCCCTGCGGCGCAGGACGGTGATGATCTCGCACTACCTGGTGTCGCTGGCCTACCTGGTGGCTGCCGAGATCGTGGCGGTTCTGGCGCTGCTCCTCGGGGAATTCCTGGGGCTGAGGGCCGGCGGTGACTGGTGGGCAGCGGCGTCGGCGGCGGTGGGAATCGTGCTCGTCATTTTCGCGGTCATGGTTCCTGTTCTGGTTCGCTTCACGGATGCCAGAGCGGTGGCCGTGTTGGTCGTTGTCGCGGTGGTCGCGGGCGTGGGAGGCTACCTGCTGGCACAGCTGATGTCCCCACTACCCGGTTGGGTCCTGGCGGGGTGGCCGTGGCTGCTGCTGATCGCCGGTTTGGTGGCCTGGGCGCTGTCGCTGCTGGTGACCATCCGTTTCTACCAGCGGCAGGACCACTGACCTCAGCCGGAACGACGTCCGGATGTCCCCGGACGGTAGGCGGAGACGCTGGGTTCGCCGGGCAGCCAGAAACGCCACGGATGGCGTTCGGCGTCACCGCCCGGGCCCGAAACCCCCACCCGGGGACCCGTCGACCACTCACCGGGCGGAACATCGGGCAGCCACCACGACCACTCCTCGCCCAGCAGGTCGGCGCCGTCGGTTTCGCGCGACGACCCGAGCGCCTGCCCCAGGTTTCCGGGGCCGCGGGCCAGGTGATGCTCCGGCAGGGGAGTCGAACGGGGCCTCGCCGCCCGCCGGGTGCGCGCCAGGTCCGCTCCCTCGATGACCTCGCCGGCCCGCAGCAGGCAACCCGTCGGGACACCCGCCTCGTCGCACACCACGTTGAGGTTGTGGTGCATCCCATAGCTGAAATAGCAGTACAGGTGCCCGGGCTCCCCGAACATGGTGGCGTTGCGGGCGGTGCGGCCCCGGAAAGCGTGCGACCCGGGATCGGCGGGCCCGGCGTAGGCCTCCACCTCCGTGATGCGGACCGCGACGGTGCCCTCGCCGGTGCTCCGGGCCAGTGCGCAGCCGAGCAGCAGCGGCGCGAGTTCGAGAACGGGGCGACGGAACCAGGCGCGGGAGGCGCGTGTGAAACCGGGCAGATCCATGGGGGCATTGTGCCGCGACCGGGCCCCGGAACGGTCCCGTGAACCCATCTGGCGGAGCGGCCGCTGGCAGCAGAGCCCCGCTGCCACTAGCCTTCTGTTCATGCTGCTGACTGGAAGTCGCGTTGTTCTCTGCAGGCATGGTGTCACCGATTTCACCGCTTCTGGTCGGTGGGACGGGCGCGGAGGAGCCGACCCGGCGCTCAACGCCGAGGGACGCGCCCAGGCCCGTGACCTCGCAGCCCGCATCGGGGCCTTCATCGGGGACGCGCCGGAGGTGCGCGTGGTGTCTTCGTCCCTGCGGCGCGCCAAGGAAACCGCCGCTCCCGTGGCCGAGCTGTTCGGGACCGGGGTCACCCCCAGACGGGTCTGGGACGAACTCGCCTTCGGGGAGTGGGATGGCCTCACCGGTGACGAACTGCGCGGCGAGAAACCCGACGAACTCCTCCGGTTCTGGGGTGACGAGACCTTCCGGGTGCCCGGCGGTGAATCCCACATCGACCTGCACACCAGGGTGCGTCCCGCATTCGAGAAACTCATGGGGTTCAGCGGCACCACGGTGGTGGTCACCCACTGGGGGCCGATCATGAGCTGCATCTCGCTGGTGCTCGGGATCGACCTGCTCCCCGCGCGGCGCCTCAACCTCGCGCCGGCGTCCATGACCTCCTTCATGGTCACGGAGCAGGGCCCGCAGGTGGAGTTCATCAATGACCTCGGGGCGCGGGTGACCCCGCCGGAGAGCATCTGAATCAACAGCAACGATCCCCGGCGGACGGATCTTCAGGGCCTCCGGTCCCAGGCCCCCGGGAAGCGGATGCCGTCGCCACGGTGGAGCCGGGACCTCACGGGACGAGTCTCTCCTCGTGGCACTGCTCGGGGGCGACCCCCAGGTCGCGGGCCTCGGCCAGGACGGAATCGACGAACCCGCCCGGGCCACAAACGAACACGTCGGAGTTCTCCAGGTCCGGTGCCAGCGTGGACAGGTCGTGGCCGGCGTATCCGATGCTCACCCAGCGGCCCTCGTGGCGCGGGCCGGTCATCAGGTGCAGGACGATGCCGCGATCGTCGCACAGCTGCTGGAACTCGTCGAGGAGGAACAGCTCCTCGGGGGCGGATGCGCGGAGGATCACGACGGTGTCCGCCGGGTGCGCGGTGGTGGCCTCCAGCAGCGACCGGATCGGTGCGAGATCGGTTCCGGCGCCGATCAGCACCAGACCGTCCCGGGTCCGGGATGCGTCGGTGAAGGCACCATAGGGGCCGGCGAAGATGACCCTCGTGCCGGGCCTGGCCGCCGCCAGCTCAGCAGTGTGCTCATCGGTGATCCGGACGGTGATGCGCAACCGATCCCTCGTCGGCGCCGCGGACAGGAAGAACCGGTGGGTCCGGGTCCACAGCTGAGGGGTCAGCAGGCGCCAGGCGAAGCACTGGCCAGCCCGGGCCATCAACCTGTCCAGGTGCCTTCCGGTGAACTCCAGGTGGAGGAGGTCGGGGGTCAGGTGCACGGTGTTTGCCAGTTTCAACCGATGCCGCCAGGAACGGAGGAGTGGAGTCAGGAGCCGGTACCAGAGCAGGCAGGCGCCGACGAGGACCAGCAGGACGCCCCAGTAGATGCGCTGCGCCCTGCCGGGCAGGAAAACCGGGTCGAGGCGGAGCATGTGGGGGATCGCCAGGAGCACCGCGGCGTAGGAGAGGATGTTGAGAAGGTGTCGCACCTCGCGGCGCAGCCCTCGGCACACCGCCAACACCGATGCGATCGTCGTCAACAACAGCAGGGCGGCGGAGGCGAAGGCCAGCGGCAGGTTCCCCGACCACAGCGAGCCGACGGCACCGGCGAGGTCGTCGCGATTGGTCCATCCGGTTCCGGTGATGATCAGGGCGACGTGGGTCAGCACCCCGAGCACGGTGACCCGCCCCAGCAGCCGGTACCACCGGACTGCCCTGACCTGCCCGAGCACCCGGTCGATCACGGGAACCCGGGCGGCCAGCAGCAGCATGAACAGCATCGAGTTCATCGCGACCAGGCCGGCCACGACCCCGAGCCCACCCAGCACATCGGAGAGGCCGGTGAACCGCTGCCCGGCGCCATCGATCAGGTGGGGGATGACCGAGAAGGCCGTGCCCACCCAGGCCGACCCGGCCAGCAGGGCGCGCCAAAGACGCAGGCGCTGCCCGCGCGGCTGGGCGGGGGCCCGCTGCGCGGCGCGCGACAGTGGTCGGGATGAGGTCATACCGGTATATCCTTGCGACGAATCTGTGGGGAAGCTGTTGAAGGACCCGTGAAAACCTGAGGGGTCGTTGAAAGTGTAACTTTTCCGCGTCGTGAACCAAACGCGTGCGGATCGCCCTGTCCCGGCGGATGACCGGCACAAGGCCCATCACCTTGAAGCTGGCTCAACCGGCTTCGAAGGGGTGGTTTCGACTCGGGCCGCTCGTTCCTCGCGTCCCGGCTCAACCAGCTTGGGGAGGGGCAGTTGGTTGAGCCGGCCTGCTCGCTCTGCGAGCTGGTCGTGTCGAAACCTTGGTGACCTTGTCCGGGGTGTTGGAGATGGGTTCTACCCGCCGGGTGTGAGTAGTGGTTTCGACTCAGCCGTTCGCTGGCGCTCACGTGCTGGCTCAACCAGCTTCAAAGGGGTGGTTTCGACTCGGGCCGCTCGTTCCTCGCGTCCCGGCTCAACCAGCTTGGGGAGGGGCAGTTGGTTGAGCCGGCCTGCTCGCTCTGCGAGCTAGTCGTGTCGAAACTTTGGTGACTTTGTTCGGGGTGTTGGGGTTGGGTTCCGGTTGTCCGGTCCGGGGTTCGTGTTCTGGGGTGCTGCTGAACCTGAGGTAGGCTGTGCGAGCTGCCTGGCGAGGGACCCGACGTCCGTTATCGACTAGCAACCCCTGCAGGCGTGCATCCCATCCACACCTCAGGAGGTAGAAATGGCCCCCCACAAGCTGGAAGCCACCGCCCGCACCGAGTTCGGCAAGGGCGCGGCCCGCAAACTGCGTCGCGCCGAACGCGTCCCCGCCGTCATCTACGGGCCCGGCATCGAGCCCGTCCACATCTCCCTGCCCGGCCAGGAAACCTTCCTGCTGCTCCGCGAACCCGGGGTCACCTTCGAGATCAGCATCGACGGTGCCGATGCCGTGGTGGTCGCCCCGAAGCAGGTGCAGCGCGACCCGATCACCGGCTTCCTGGAACACGTCGACCTGATGCCGGTCAAGGGCGAGTGAGCCCCTCGCTTCATCTCGTGGCCGGGCTCGGGAACCCGGGCCCGGCCTACGCCCCGACCCGGCACAACGTCGGGTTCTGGGTGGTCGACGACCTGGCCTCCCGCCTCGGGGCGCGGTTCAGCATCGCCCGCGGGCAACGGGCCGAGGTCGCCACGGGACAGCTCCCCGGCGAACACCGGCTGGTGCTGGTGAAACCCACCACCTACATGAACGACTCGGGGATCGCGGTCGCCGCCGTCGCCAAGTTCCACAAGATCCCCCCCGCCAACGTGATCGTCATCCACGACGAACTCGACCTGGAACCGACCCGCCTGCGCCTCAAACTCGGCGGCGGTGACAACGGCCACAACGGACTCAAATCCATCCGCGCCCACCTCGGCACCGGCGACTTCCACCGCGTGCGGGTGGGCATCGGCCGCCCCCCGGGACGCCAACCCGCCTCCGACTACGTGCTATCCCGGATGCGCCTCGCGGACCTGGATGCCATGCGGCTCGACGCCGCGGTAGCGGCCGACGCGGTCGAGACCCTGGTGACGGAGGGTCTCGTGGCGGCACAGAACCGCTTCAACAACTGAAGACGCAGAGGACGCGGAACCTCCGGGCACCATCATGTTCTGAGAGGATTCACCCACGTCACCTCAGGAAACCGGGCGAAGTCGCTGTCAAAAGAGACAACCGCAACTCCGTGTTCGATCGCCAGCGCTGCTAGCTGCGCGTCGGGGACCAGATTTCCTGTGACGTGGTGGCGCTCTGCAAGTCGGTTGTAGATCCGGACCGAGTGCACGGTTGTGGGAGGAATCCAAGCAACATCGCTCGCGAACCACGCGTCGATGTTCTCCTCGACCTCCGTGGGACTCAACGGACGCTGAAACACTCTCGGGTGTGTCGAAATTCTGGCGAACGCGCCGACGCTCTGCCACGGGATACCGATCCTCTGCTCCCCTGAGAGTGCCTCCGTCAACCAGCGGCGTGCTGTCGGATGATGGGGCGCTTCCTCATTGGTGGCGTAGAGCAGCACATTGGCATCGACGATCACGACCCGGGCTCCTGCGAATCGAGAATCTCCAGAACCTCGCCGATGTTGGTGAGGTCGAAGCGGGCCCCCATTGCGACCGGGGCTGGGAGGGTGATGGGAGACGCGGAAGAGCGCATCATGCCCCTGCGGGCCAAGGTGTTCAGTGCCTCGCTCGGACCGATGCCCTGCTCGGCGCGCATCCTCTCGATCTCGGCACGGACGTCATCGGCAATGGTAACGGTCGTCCTCATGCATCGAGAGTAGCATCATGATGCGGTGGCGCATCGCGTCAATGGGAGACCGGGATTTCGGGGGCATTCGTGACAAGATGACCCGGTGAGATTTCCCGGACTTCTTCCCGCCCTCGAGGCAGACCCGGCCGTCCGGGCCACCCTGCGCGACTCCCAGGTTGCGGGCGCCGAGGCGCGCGATGTCACCTGCGCCACATCCTTCTTCGCCACCGCGACGGCGATGCTCGCCTCCGAGTCCGGGCGCACGATGCTGCTGGTCACCTCCACCTTCCGGGAGGCCGAGGCCATCGCGGCCGAGATCTCCGGGCTGCTGGGGGAGGAGGCCGTCGCCTACTACCCGGCCTGGGAAACCCTGCCCCACGAACGCCTCTCGCCCCGAGCCGACACCGTCGGCAGGCGCCTGGCGGTGCTGCGGCGGCTCGTATCCGATGCGCCACCGCGAGTGGTGGTGGCTCCTGTGCGGGCCCTGCTCCAACCGCAGGTCAAGGACCTGGCCTCGATGCGGCCCGTCACCGTCGAGGCCGGCCGGGAGTGCGACCTCACCGACCTGCTGAAATCGCTGGTGGATGCTGCCTACAACCGCGTCGACCTGGTGGAGCGGCGCGGCGAGTTCGCGGTGCGCGGCGGCATCGTCGACGTCTTCCCGCCCACCGCCGAACAGCCCGTGCGCATCGACTTCTTCGGCGACGAGGTGACCGAGATCCGGCCCTTCTCGGTGGCCGACCAGCGCTCCACCGGCGAGCAGCTGCAGCGGGTCACGGCCGAACCCTGCCGGGAGTTGCTGCTCACCGACGCCGTCAGGCGGCGCGCCGCGGCCCTCCAGCGCGATCACCCGCAGCTGTCCGACATGCTCTCCCGCCTGGCCGAGGGGCACGCCGTCGAGGGCATGGAAGCCCTCATTCCCGTCCTGGTGGACGGCCTGGAGCTGCTGACCGACGTGCTGCCGCCGCGTTCCCTGGTGCTGGTGGCCGCCCCCGAGCTGGTGCGCGCCCGGGCCGTCGAACTGGTCGCCACCAGCGAGGAGTTCCTGAACGCCAGCTGGGCGGCCGCGGCCAGCGGCGGCACCTCACCCATCGACCTGGGGGCATCCTCCTACCGGGCCCTCGGCGAGGTCCGGGAACACACCATGGCGCTGGGACACAAGTGGTGGAGCCTCAGCCCGTTCACCGCGGAGGAGGCGCCTGATACCAATCTCGACGCCGGTTCCGTGCACTCCCGGCGACTCGGGATCACCCCCACCGATGATTTCCGCGGCGATGTGGACGCCGCCGTCGCCCACGTCCAGGCCCGGCTCCGCGACGGCTGGCGGCTCCTGATCGGCGTCGAGGGCAGGGGCCTGGCCAACCGCATGACCGAACTGCTGGCAGAACACGACATCACCGCGCGGGTCTCCGAACTCGACACCGAACCCGCGGCCGGGACCGTGCACGTGATCGTCGGACCCTTCAGGCGCGGCTGGCGAGCGGGAACCGCGAAACTCGAACTGCTGACCGCCGCCGAACTTTCGGGTCAGCAGAGCACCGAGCGGGGGGCGCGGAAGCTGCCGAGTCGCCGTCGCAACACCATCCAGCCCCTCGAACTCAAGGCCGGCGACCCGATCGTCCACGAGGTGCACGGGGTCGGGCGGTTCGTGGAACTGGTGCAGCGCACCGTCCAGGGGGCGGTGCGCGACTACCTCGTAATCGAGTACGCCGCCAGCAAACGCGGCCAGCCCGGTGACCGGCTGTTCGTGCCGATGGACCAGCTCGACCAGCTGACCCGCTACGTCGGCTCGGAGACCCCCGCCTTGGACAAGATGGGCGGCGCCGACTGGGCGAAACGCAAATCCAGGGCACGCAAGGCCGTCAAGGAGATCTCCTCCGAGCTCATCAAGCTCTACGCCGCCAGACAGGCCACCAAGGGCCACGCCTTCGGGCCCGACACGTCCTGGCAGCGGGAACTGGAGGACGCCTTCAGTTTCGTCGAGACCCCCGACCAGCTCGCGGCGATCCAGGAGGTCAAGGCAGACATGGAGAAGGTGGTCCCCATGGACCGCCTGATCTGCGGTGACGTCGGGTTCGGCAAGACCGAGATCGCGGTCAGGGCCGCCTTCAAGGCCATCCAGGACGGAAAACAGGTGGCGGTGCTGGTGCCCACCACGCTGCTCGTCAGCCAGCACCACCAGACCTTCGCCTCCCGGTTCGCGGGTTTCCCCGTCCACATGGCGCAGCTGAGCCGGTTCCAGACCGACGCCGAATCGAGGAAGGTCCTCGAGGGTCTCGCCAGCGGCCGCGTCGACCTCGTGATCGGCACCCACCGGCTGCTGGCCAAGGAGGTCGCGTTCAAGGACCTCGGTCTGGTGATCATCGACGAGGAGCAGCGTTTCGGCGTCGAACACAAGGAACGCCTCAAGGAGCTGCGGGTCAACGTCGACGTGCTGTCGATGTCGGCCACCCCCATCCCGCGCACCCTGGAGATCGCGATCACCGGCATCCGGGAGATGAGCGTGATCGCCACCCCACCCGAGGAACGCCACCCCGTGCTGACCCTCGTCGGCCCCTACGACAAGGGGCAGGTTCGGGCCGCCATCCGGCGCGAACTGGCCCGGGAAGGGCAGGTGTTCTTCGTCCACAACCGCGTCGAGAGCATCGACAAGGTGGCCGCTGAACTGCGCGACCTGGTGCCGGAGGCCCGCGTGGCCACCGCTCACGGCCAGATGGGGGAATCGAAACTGGAACAGGTGATGCTCGATTTCTGGGAGCGCCGCGCCGACGTGCTGGTGTGCACCACCATCGTCGAGGCGGGCCTCAACATCCAGACCGCCAACACCCTCATCATCGACCGCGCCGACGTGCTCGGGCTCTCGCAGCTGCACCAGCTCAGGGGCCGGGTGGGGCGTTCCTCGGAACGCGGCTACGCCTACTTCCTGTACCCGGCGGACAAAACCCTCACCCAGACCGCCCACGAACGCCTCACGACGATGGCCTCCCACACCGACCTGGGTGCGGGCATGTCCATCGCCATGCGCGACCTGGAGCTGCGCGGCGCCGGAAACCTCCTCGGTGGGGAACAGTCCGGGCACATCGCCGATGTCGGTTTCGACATGTACCTGCGGCTGGTGGGGGAGGCCGTGGCCCAGTACCGCGGCGAGGACACCACCCCGGAACCGGCGCTGCGCATCGAACTGCCCGTCGACGCCCACCTGCCCGATGAGTACGTACCCTCCGAACGACTGAGGCTGGAGATGTACAAGCAGATCGCGGAGATCCGGTCGGCCGGTGACGTCGAGGCGGTGCGTTCCGAACTGACCGACCGCTACGGCGAACCGCCGCTGCCCGTCGAACAGCTCCTCGCGGTCGCGGTGCTGCGCAATCGCGCCCGGGAACTGGGTGTGGTCGACATCGTCGCGCAGGGGAAAAACGTCCGGATCGAACCGGTGAACCTCCCCGAGTCGCGCAAGGTGCGGCTGCAACGCCTCTACCCGGGGTCGGTGTACAAGCATGCGACCTCTCAGCTGCTGGTACCCAAACCCGACGGCGACGCGGTCGCCTGGGCGATGTCGCTGCTGGACAGGGTGATCGGCTGAGGCCCCCGCGTCCGTCGCTACCCCGTTTTTCCGAAAACCCTGCCGCGTGCCTCCAGGAGCCGTTAGGGTGCTGGAAACGAGATCGATGTCCTGGCCGCCATGGTGGCAGCCGGTGGACGGAGGAGAAATGAAACGGACGAAGAAGTTCGGTGTGGTCGCTGTCGCGTTGCTGCTCGGCCTGGCGGGCTGCGGGACGACACCCAGGCTCGAGGGAGCGGACATACCCAATGCCAAGGAGTTCCTGGAGAAAGCGGATGCGAAGTTCAAGGAAGCGGCGAGGGGCGCTGAGGCAGACACCCTCGCCGTCGCGGAGGACGGCAAGTGTTTCTTCGAGGACACGGGCAACGGCGAGATAGGCGACAACCTTTACTGTGGGCCGGCGAAGAGCTTCGGTGGTTCGGGGTCGTGGTTCCGGATGGGGTTCGGCACGACCACGGCGGCAAACGGGACGCAGCTGCGGGATCCGTACATGTCCGGTCAGGGAGACCCGAGCGGCAAGTTGTTCCGCCCCGACAACGCCTCGCCGGGGGACCCGGGGAAGCTGGAGGCGCCTCTTGGCCCCATGACCGATCAGAAGGAGTTCGCGGTCCTGATCCCGGCGGATTCCGTATCCGCGATGACGTTTGCGGACCTCGAAACCCCGGCGGTGCTGAAGGAACCGGCCGGCACCCTCACCGTCACCGCGAAAGCCGATGCCCAGGTCATTCCGAGTGCGGCGATGGCAGCTCTCGGATCAACTTCAGACACAAATTACCGCCCTGCCGAGGGGCAGAGCCTGGGGATCTGGAAGGTGGAGGTCTCAGGGGCTGAGGACATCGCACCGGAGTTCCAGTCCGCGGATTTGAGTCCCGACGTCTCGCGGCCCCGGGACGCCACGGCGGCCCTGACGGTGGAGGCCGGACAGACCCAACTCACCCTGAAGGACGGCAGCAAGAAGTTCAGCGATGGCAAGGGAGGGGCCTCCTTCAGGTGCGCGCACGTCAAGTGCGGTGAGGTGAAGACTGGTCAGTACCTGCTGGTGGTTTCAACGGCATCCCTCGACGGGGCGCAGCTGGTGGCCACCACTGATGGCCAGGCGGAGAAAGCCCCACTGGTGGGCGGGGCGACCCAGGCCGATCACTCTTTGATGCTGTACCAGGGCGGCAAGACGAAGGCGGATGTGTCCACCACGTGGGGCGCCAAGGAATTCGTGTCAATCACCCCGGAGGAAATGCCGGATGCGTACGACAAGAACGCCTCGGTGAAAAGCAGCTACGACGGGCGGGTAACCGCCGCTTACTTGACTCCTTTCGAATCCACGCTCGGGTGGGCTCCCAGTGGTCAGGCGTGGCTGGTGTTGAGCCTGGAGAACATCAAATTCGAGACGCAAGGGCTCTTCAGCAACACCAAGGTTGACTGGGCTGCGACGTGGAAGGTGACGAGCGGGGACTCGGCGGTCGAGATCGTGGACACTGGCTACAGAAATCGTGCGGTATTCAAGGTTCCCCAAGAGGCCAAGGACTTCCACGTCAGCTTCCAACCGAAGCTGATCATAGATCATGTGTACACCGCGGGTAAGGGTTCGTTTCCGCACGTCACCAAGGAAGCAACTGCGCCCGAGGCTGAAACGGTCGACGTCAAGTTCTCCCGAGACCCCGACCGCCCCGACGGGTACATCCGTCGGGGCGGTTCCGTGTCGGCGGCGCTCCGGGTCCGGCCCGCCGGTCGTGGGTATGCTTCGGGACAAAGCCGTCTTCAGGAGGATCTTCCATGAAACTCGCCGCTCGCATCGCCGTTCCGCTCGTTGCGGTCGCCGCCCTCACCGGTTGCGCGCACAGCCCGTCGACAGCAGCGATCGTGGGGGACAGGGTCATCTCGGATGCGGAGCTCACCGAGATCGTGGATTCCTGCAAAGCGGCAGGACTCAAACCCAATCGGTCGAGGGTCGTTTTCCTCATGGTCTTCGGGGAGATCTTCGAAGGTGCCGCTCAGCGTCTCGGAAAATCCTTCGACGATGCTGCGCTCCAAGCGATGAAGGCTGACCCTCAGCTCGCCCCGCTGGTGGGAACCCCGTGCGAGAAGGCCTTCAAGAACAGTTTCAGGGTGGAGCTCGGCCAAAAGACCCTGGACCTGGACAGCGTGAAGGCAGCCCTCCCGTCCGTGGAGCTCAACCCCCGCTACGGGTCATGGGATCCGGAGCATGGCATCAACCTCAGGGGGGGTTCGATCTCGGTAGAGGCGAAGAGCTGATGCCGGAGGTCGGTGAGCAGCTGATCCGCCTGAACGAGGTGATGGCGCGGCTGCGCGTCGAATGCCCTTGGGACAGGGAACAGACGCACTCCTCGCTGCTGACCCACCTCGTCGAGGAGACCTGCGAGGTGGTCGACGCGGTGGAGGGCGGCACCGACGACGACCTGCGTGAGGAACTCGGTGACCTGCTGCTCCAGGTGTACTTCCACGCCAGGATCGCCCAGGACGAGGGGCGGTTCACCATCGACGACGTCGCCCGGGGTATCGCGGACAAACTGATCCGCCGCCACCCCCACGTCTTCGGTGATGGTGAGGTGCCCGAGGATCTGCGCGGGGTCTGGGAGCGCCGCAAACGCCAGGAGAAGGGACGCACGTCGTCGCTGGAGGGCATCGCCCAGTCGCTCAGCGCGCTGGCCCGTACCCAGAAGGTGATCTCCCGGGCCCGGGCCCACGCCGTCGCGGTGGACCTCGCCGACGAGCCGATCACGGCCGAGGAGGTCGGCAGCCGGATCCAGGCCCTGGTCGCTCGCGCCCAGGCCAGTGGTGTCGACGCCGACGCGGCGGTTCGCGCCGCCCTGCGCACCCTGGAGTCGCACATCACCCGCGCCGAACAGGCCGGACCCCGACGCGGTGGTCAGGAAGGTCGCTGAGCGACGGTTCACCGACCTCGAGCGTCCCTCATATCGGAGTCGGTTCCTCACCCAAGGGTGTAGTTGACATGCCTCTGACAGGTGTGTACTGTTCTACACAGCAACGGCCCGAGCGGGCCGAAGAAGATCGGTTACCACTGTTAATGGACAGGTCGCGGGTTCGAGTCCCGCCCCCCTTCGGGGGTAGCTCAGGTGGTAGAGCAGTCGGCGAAAGCCAGCCGGTCCTCACCCCAAGTCCGCTCGGCCCTCACAACTTCATTCCGCTGGGTGGGCCGAGGAGGATCGGTTATCTCAGGGACAGGGAGGATGCGGGTTCGACTCCCGCCGCCCATGGCGTAGCTCAACTGGTCGAGCACCCTGCTCCGGTTCCCATCGCCACGCCCACCCGGCTTCTCAAAGGCACGCTGCCCGGGCCGAAGGTGTTCGGTTATCGGTAAATCCTCTGGAGATGGGGTTCAAATCCCCAACAGATCGCCGCCAGGTGATCTGACAGGGCGTCCTCAGGGCGCTCTGAAACCCGGATACCACCCCACGCCCGGGCAGCCCTTGAACTCGGCCCGGGCGGGCCGAAGAGCATCGGTTATCACTATTGATGAGGAGTCGCGGGTTCGAATCCCGCCCCCTTCGGGGGTAGCTCAGCGGCCCAGAGCGCCGGGCGCAAGCCCAGCCGGTGGTCACCCCACGCCCGCCCGGTCCCAGGAATCCATGGTCACCACGACAACCAGAAAGGAGGCGAGGTCATGGACCCCCTTCGCACCATCAGCACCCGAGTCACCCCGCAGAGTGAACCGGCCGACGCACGTCAGGTCCCCAATTCAGCGGGCGGGCACACCTTCCAGCTCGACGATCGGGCGCGCCTGCGTCGCTTCCTGACCCTGGGGGTCGACGGTGGCACCTACTACGCAGCTCCGCGTGAGCTCGCGCTCGACAACGCGAAGATCCTCACCCGGATGGCCTCCAGCGACCCGGCGGGCCTCGTCGGGACCATCGTCGAGGTCTCCGAGGGAGGTATCGCGCCCAAGCAGGGACCGGCCCTGTTCGCCCTGGCCTACGCGGCCTCCGTGGCGGAGTCGGCGCCCCTGGCCCTGGCGGCCCTGCCGCGCGTCGCCCGCACGGGAACGCACCTGTTCACCTTCGCGAGGTACGTCGGGCAGTTCCGTGGCTGGGGTCGCGGGCTCCGACGCGCCGTCGGGTCCTGGTACCTCGACAGGGATGCCGACGCCCTGGCCCACCAGGCGGTCAAGTACCGTCAACGCGAGGGCTGGAGCCACCGCGACCTGCTGCGGCTGTCCCACCCCGCCACGGTGGTGCCGGAGCTGCGTTCCACCTTCGAGTGGATCGTGCGCTCCAGCGTCGACGAGCACACCCCGCAGCTCATCCACGGTTTCACGGCCGCCCAGGCGACCCGTGACGTCGCGAGGTGGGTGGAGCTGATCCGTCAGCACCGCCTCACCTGGGAGATGCTCCCCGACGAGGCCGTGACCAAGGCCGAGGTCTGGGAGGCGCTCCTGGACGTCGGTATCCCGCAGACCGCGTTGCTGAGGCAGCTTCCGCGGCTCACCCGCCTCGGCCTGCTGCCGGGGCTCGGGGGTCGCACCGACGAGGTGTGCGCGCAGCTCACCGACCCGGAGCGGCTTCGTCGGGCACGGGTGCACCCCGTCGCCGTGCTGGCGGCGGCCCGCACCTACGCGGCTGGTCGTTCCTTCCGGGGAGGCTCGAGGTGGGAGCCCACCAGCAAGGTGACCGACGCCCTCGATGCGGCCTTCCAGGCAGCCTTCGGGGCGGTCGCGCCGGCCGGGAAGCGGACCCTCGTGGGGCTCGACGTCTCCGGGTCGATGGCCTGGGGAGGTCTCGCGGGCACCCCGCTCACCCCGCGGGAGGCCTCGGCGGCGCTCTGCCTCGTGCAGCTGGCCACCGAACCGCAGACCACGGTGATGGCCTTCCAGGACCGTTTCGTGCCGCTGGACATTTCGCCCAGGCAGCGTCTCGACGACGTGCTGCGGCGCATCGACGGCCTGCCCTTCGGGGCCACGGACTGTGCGCAGCCGATGCTCCACGCGCTCAAGCGGAAGCTGGAGGTGGACACCTTCATCATCTACACCGACAACGAGACCTGGCACGGGAAGATCCACCCGCACCAGGCCCTGGCCCGCTACCGGGACAGGACGGGTATCGATGCGAAGCTCATCGTGGTGGGCATGGCCGTGAACGAGTTCAGCATCGCCGACCCGGATGACCCCGGCATGCTGGATGTCGCAGGTTTCGACCTGAGCGTCCCGAACCTGATCTCGGAGTTCTCGCGTGGGCTCTGATGATCCCCTCAGTGGCGTCGTCCCGGCACCAACCAGTGCCCGGGCCGGCGCCACGCGGCGTTCGCGGGGGGTGTCCGACCTCACGGCGGCTCGCGCCCGGGAACTCCACGAGCAGGCGGCTGAGGCGGAACGTCACGCCGCCCGGTTGAGGGCCGAACGGGACCGGCTGATCCGGCAGCTGCGTGACGAGGATTCCGAACGCTGGTCCTATGGCGCCCTGGCGAAGGCGATCGGGTGTAGTCGTGAACTCGTGGCCCAGGTGTCCAAACGCCGGTGACCGGGTTTTTCAACGCCCGTGAATGGCGATTTGGGGGGTGACCCCTGTGCGGGCGTTGGATAGGCTGGACGGGGAAGGACACCCTATGGTCTTCATTTCAAGGAAGGGCAAGCCCCATGGCAATCATTGAGTTCATTGACGCCCGCGAGGTCCTCGACTCCCGCGGCAACCCCACCGTCGAGGTCGAGGTGATCCTCGACACCGGAGCGGCAGGTCGCGCCATCGTCCCCTCCGGCGCCTCAACGGGTGCCTTCGAGGCCGTCGAGCTGCGTGACGGCGGCGAACGCTACGGCGGCAAGGGCGTCCTGACCGCCGTCAAGAACGTGCTCGACGTCATCAGCGAGGAAGTCCTCGGCTTCGAGGCCAACGAGCAGCGCGCCATCGACCTCGCCATGAACGAGCTCGACGGAACCCCGAACAAGGCCAAGCTCGGTGCCAACGCCATCCTCGGCGTCTCCCTGGCCGTCGCCCATGCCGCCGCGGAGGCGGCGGAACTGCCGCTGTACCAGTACGTCGGCGGCCCCAACGCCCACATCCTGCCCGTCCCCATGATGAACATCCTGAACGGCGGTTCGCACGCCGACTCCAACGTCGACATCCAGGAGTTCATGATCGCCCCCATCGGTGCCGAGTCGTTCACCGAGGCCGTCGAGATGGGTGCCGGTGTCTACCACGCCCTCAAGAAGGTGCTGAAGGACCGTGGCCTGTCCACCGGTCTGGGTGACGAGGGCGGTTTCGCCCCGAACCTCGACTCCAACCGTGAGGCCCTCGACCTGATCGTCGAGTCCATCAAGAAGGCCGGCTACGAACCCGGCAAGCAGGTCGCCCTGGCCCTCGATGTCGCCGCCTCCGAGTTCTACGAGAACGGGACCTACAAGTTCGAGGGCGCGAAAAAGACCGCCGAGGAGATGATCGACTACTACGCCGAACTGGTGGATGCCTACCCGCTGGTCTCCATCGAGGATCCGCTGAACGAGGAGGACTGGGACGGCTGGAAGGCCATGACCGAACGCCTCGGCGACAAGGTGCAGCTGGTCGGCGACGACCTGTTCGTCACCAACGTCGAACGGCTCGGCCGCGGCATCGACTCCGGGGTCGCCAACGCGCTGCTGGTCAAGGTCAACCAGATCGGCTCGCTGTCGGAGACCATCGACGCCGTCGAACTGGCCCACCGCGCCGGGTACCGCACCATGATGTCGCACCGCTCCGGTGAAACCGAGGACGTCACCATCGCCGATCTCGCGGTCGCCCTCGGCTGCGGGCAGATCAAGTCCGGCGCCCCGGCCCGCACCGACCGCGTCGCGAAGTACAACCAGCTGATGCGCATCGAGCAGAACCTGGACGACGCCGCCGTCTACGCCGGTCGTTCCGCGTTCCCGCGTTTCAAGGGCTGATGCGCGCCACGAATCGGTCAGACTGGTCGTATGCCCAGTAATCCCAGGAACAAGCCCGCGGGCAGCGGTCCGGGACGTGGTTCGCCACGGTCCCGGACCGCTGCACGTCCGGGAGAGAGAGTTTCCAGCGGACGTTCCCGCACCCGTCCTCTCGACGCGGAGGCCGTGGCCCGGGCCGCCGAGGAGCGGCCGCGCGTCTCCTCCTCCGAACGTGCGCTCGGGATGACGTGGCGGCTGCTGATCCTGGGTGTGGTGATGGCCGCCCTGGCCGTCACCCTCGCCCAGAGCCTGCGCGTCTACTTCGCCCAGGCGAAGGAGATGGCGCTGCTGCAGCAGCAGATCGCCCAGTCCAGGCAGGAGATCGCCACCCTCGACGACCAGCTGGCCCGCTGGAAGGACCCTGCCTTCGTGAAGGCGGAGGCCAGGACCAGGCTCGGCTGGGTGGTGCCGGGGGAGACCGGGTACCGGGTGATCGGGGCCGACGGGAAACCCATCGGCGGTGACTCCACGGTCCTGTCCCCGAGCAAACCCAGCACCGGCATGTGGTGGCAGCAGATGTGGGGATCGGTGGGAGTGGCCGACGCACCCGCAGAGGAGAAATGAGAGTTCTTGAACACCGACACCGGATGTGTCCCGAGGCCGGCGGGGGATGCCCCGACCGCCGCTGATCTCGAGGTGATAGAGGAGCAGTTGGGACGTTGCCCACGGGGGGTGGTCGCGGTGGCGTGGCGCTGCCCCTGCGGGCGGCCCGGGGTCATCAAAACCCTTCCCAGACTCGACAACGGCACCCCGTTCCCGACCGTCTACTACCTGACCAACCCGCGCTACGTCGCTGCCTGTTCATCGCTGGAGGCCTCCGGGCTGATGGCGGAGATGACGCGGCGGCTCGGTGAGGACGAGGACCTCGCGGAGCGGTACCGGGCTGCGCACGAGGCCTACCTCGCCGACCGCGCCGCCCTTGGAGTCGTACCGGAGATCGAGGGCATCTCGGCGGGTGGGATGCCGACCAGGGTGAAATGCCTCCACGTGCTCGTGGGGCACGCGCTGGCCGCGGGACCCGGGGTGAATCCCCTCGGCGACGAGGCCTTGGCGCTGGTCCGGGAACGGGTCGGCGATGACTGCTGCGAGGAGCCGGCGTGAGGGTGGCCGCCATTGACTGTGGAACCAACTCCATCCGGATGCTCGTGCTGTCGGGCAGCCGCAGCGCCCCCGTGGAGCTGGCGCGTGAGGTGCGGCTGGCGCGGCTCGGGCAGGGGGTTGACGCCACCGGCGAGTTCCATCCCGACGCGCTGGCGCGGACCTTCGAGGTTTGTGTTGAGTTCGCCCGGATCATCCGTGGCCACGGGGCGGAGAAGGTTCGTTTCGTGGCGACCTCCGCGGCCCGCGACGTCTCCAACCGGCGGCTGCTGGTCGACGGGGTGCGCGAACGATTGGGGGTGGGGGTGGACGTGATCCCGGGGCAGGAGGAGGCGCGGCTGTCCAGCCTGGGTGCGCTCTGCGCGCTGGACGTGGCCTCACCGACCCTGGTCGTCGACATCGGCGGCGGATCCACCGAGCTGGTGCTCGTGGACGGAGCCGGGACGATCCTCCAATCGGTTTCCCTGAACGTCGGTGCGGTGCGGCTCCGGGAACGTTTCCTGCACACCGACCCGCCGACCCCCGGGGAGCAGGAAGAGGCCAGGGTGTTTGTCGGCGACCTGCTGGACGGTTCCGGGATCGACTTCGCGGCAGTCGCGGACGCGGTCGGGGTGGCGGGCACCATAACCAGCATCGGCGCCCGGGTGCTCGGATTGGAGAGCTACTCCCGCGAGGCGGTGCACGGCCTGGTGCTGGGGCGCGGCGATGTCGATGCGGTGACGGAGCACTGGCTGACCACCCCGGTGGGTCTCATAGAGCAGGAACCCTGCATGCAGCCGCTCCGCGCCGGGGTGATCGGGGCCGGGGCGTTGATCCTCGACGAGACGATTTCCCGGATCCCACAGGAAAAAATCCGTATCAGCGAAACGGACATCCTTGACGCAATAGCCTTGGAGTTGTTGGTCTGATCCAGCCCCCGTAGCCCAACTGGCAGAGGCAGGCGGCTTAAACCCGCCCCAGTGCGGGTTCGAGTCCCGCCGGGGGCACCAGCGACCGCGTCACTGCTGCTTGTCCGGCAGGTCCGAGTGGCTGGCGAAGGTCGCCTCCGCGCGCCGGACGCTGTGCACCTGGTGGCGGGGGATGAGGTCCTCGAGGAAGCCGTAGTCGCGGCTGATGTGAGCGGCCTTCAGGTCCCCGCCGGTGGCCCTGCGGCGCAGACAGCGCCACCAGTCCGCGATGTCACCCCAGCCGGGGGCGGCCAGGGAACCACCGAACTGCTGCACCGCCAGGGAGGCCGTCAACGAGGCGAACTTCAGGCGCTGCTCCAGTGGCCAGCCCGCCAGGCAACCCAGCACCAGACCGGAGGCGAACACATCCCCGGCGCCCGTCGCGTCGGTGACCTGCGCAGTCACCGCGGGACACCACTCCTCCTCGCCCGTGTCCTGGTCGATGGCGTAGGCCCCGCCCACCCCGTCGGTCACCACGGCGAGAGGGACGCGTTCGGCGAGTTTGCGCACCGCCAGGTTGGGGGAGTCCGTCCGGGTGTAGGCCATGGCCTCCACCGCGTTGGGGGTGAAGGCCCGGCAGTACCGCAGCGGCCGCAGATCCGCGGGATCCCAGCGACCGGAGGTGTCGAAACCGATGTCGGCGAACAGGACGGTGCCGCGGGACCTCAACTCGTCCCACCAGTCGGTCTCGCCGCCGAGATCGACCACCGCGGTGCGTGACGCCGGTGCGGCCAGGATGTGGGAGGACAGCGACTCCGGCAGGTCGTGGCCGTGGGTGACCATCGCGCGATCCCCCTCCACGGTGACGGCCACCGTCAAGGAGGTGTGGAAGTCGTTGTAGCGGGGTGAGGTGGTCAGGTTGATGTGTTCCTGCTCCAGGAGGGTTTCCCAGATCCAGTCCGCGTAGGCGTCGTCCCCGAAACCCGCGACCAGGCCCGTGCGCAATCCCAGCCGGGCCAGGGCAGTCGCCAGGTTCGCGATACCCCCCGGGCAGGAACCGAGCCCCGTGCTCCACAGCTCCTCGCCCGGTTCGGGGATGCGTGGCAGCCCGGCGAAGATGATGTCGAAGAAGATGGTCCCCGAGGTGATGACGTCGAGCGGCGGATCGTCGTCGCAGCGGATGGCGGCCAGCGGGTCGAAACTCCAGCAGCGTTCGCAGAACTCCTCGGAATGGGTTGGCTGGGTCATTTCCTGGACGGCTCCTTCCGGCGGCTCGGCTTCGAGGCGGCACCCGGCACAACCATAGGGCAGCGGACCGGAGCAGTCGAGCCCCGGGTGAATGCCGATCGACCATCTTGGCGGCCGCGGCTTGGGTCTCCACGAAATCGAGGTTTCAGGCGATAGATTTGCTCCCGTGGCAGACACCGTGGCTCATGCATTGGAAACCCCCGACCTGGAGCAGCCGTATGCGGCGCTCGGCCTGAAGGACGACGAGTACCTGCGCATCCGGGAGATCCTCGGCCGCCGCCCCACCGGCGCGGAACTGGCCATGTATTCGGTGATGTGGTCGGAGCACTGCTCCTACAAATCCTCGAAGGTGCACCTGAAGAAATTCGGTGAACTCAGCCAGGACACCCCGCGCGGCCCGCTCCTGGCGGGCATCGGCGAGAACGCCGGTGTCGTCGACATCGGCCAGGGTTACGCAGTGACGTTCAAGGCCGAGTCCCACAACCACCCGAGTTTCGTGGAGCCCTACCAAGGGGCGGCCACCGGTGTCGGTGGCATTGTCCGCGACATCCTCGCGATGGGGGCCCGGCCCATCGGTGTGATGGATTCGCTGCGTTTCGGGCCGCTCGACGAGGCCGACACCCGCCGTGTCCTGCCCGGTGTCGTCGCAGGTGTCGGTGGCTACGGCAACTGCCTGGGGCTGCCGAACATCGGCGGCGAGGTGCAGTTCCACAGGACCTACCTCGGCAATCCCCTCGTCAACGCGCTGTGTGTGGGGGTGCTGCGGCACGAGGACCTGCACCGCGCCCACGCCTCCGGAGCGGGCAACAAGGTGATTCTCTTCGGCGCCGCCACAGGCGGGGACGGTATCGGCGGGGCGTCCATCCTGGCCTCCGAGACCTTCGACGAGACCGGACCCGCGAAACGCCCCAGCGTGCAGGTCGGCGACCCGTTCATGGAGAAGCTGCTCATCGAGTGCACCCTCGAACTGTTCAAGGCCGGCGTCATCGTCGGCATCCAGGACTTCGGGGCGGCGGGAATCTCCTGCGCCACCTCGGAGCTGGCCTCCGCTGGCAACAGCGGCATGTCCATCAACCTCGACCTCGTGCCGCTGCGTGACCCGAACCTCGCTCCCGAGGAAATCCTGATGAGCGAGTCGCAGGAACGCATGATGGCGGTGGTGGAACCCAGGAACGTGGAACGTTTCATGGAGATCTGCCGCAAATGGGATGTGGCTGCCACCGTCATCGGTGAGGTCACTGACGGCGAACGGCTCATCATCCACTGGCACGGCCACTGCATCGTCGATGTGGATCCCAGCACCGTCGCTCACGAGGGGCCCACCTACCATCGTTCCTACCGCCGTCCGGAATGGCTGGACCAGGTCAACGCCGATGTCGCGGAGAACCTGCCGCGCGACAACTCCCCCGAAGGGGTGCGCGCCGCGTGGTTGAAGGTGATGGCGCACGGCAACATCGCCGACAAGTCGTGGATCACCAACCAGTACGACCGCTACGTGCGCGGGAACTCTGTCCTGGCGCAGCCCGAGGATGCCGGGATGCTGCGGATCGATGAGGAAACGGGGCTGGGTATCGCGCTCGCGCTCGACGCGAATTCGCGGTTCACCTACCTCAACCCGTACATCGGGGCACAGCAGTCGCTGGCCGAGGCATACCGGAATGTCGCGGTGACGGGGGCGGAACCGGTGGCGGTCACCGACTGCCTGAACTTCGGTTCCCCCGAGGACCCGGAGGTGATGTGGAGCTTCGTCGAGGCCATTCTCGGTCTGGTGGACGCCTGCAAGGAACTGGGCATCCCGGTCACGGGCGGCAACGTCTCCCTGTACAACCAGACCGGCGGAACCCCGATCCTGCCCACCCCGACCGTTGGTGTGTTGGGAGTGATCGACGATGTCAAGAAGCGGTTGCGTTCGGGTTTCGCGAAGGCCGGTGACGGGATCTGGCTGCTGGGTTCGGCCCGGGAGGAGCTGTCGGGGTCAATCTGGGCGGACGCCGTCCACAACGGGCACCTGGGTGGCGTGCCGCCGCGCGTGGACCTGCGTGCGGAGGCCGGGCTGGCCAGGGTGATCCGCGACGCGGCCGTGGAACGTCTGATGCGTTCCGCCCACGACATCAGCGAGGGTGGCCTCGCGGTGAGCCTGGTGGAGTCCGCTTTGCAGGGTGGTTTCGGGTTCACCGTCACACTGCCGGGCGAGGATCCGACGGTTCAGCTGTTCAGCGAGTCGGCGGCGCGGGCCCTGGTGACCATGCCGGAGTCGTCGGTGGAGCGGGTGAAATCGCTGTGCCGTGAGAACCTCGTGCCGCTGACCCGGCTCGGCGAGGTCATCGAGCAGCTGGACGCCAACGTCGTCGGTCTGCTGAACGTGCCGCTGGCGGAGTTCCACGGCGTCTGGTCGCGTCCCATACCGGAGGCCATGCGGAGCTGAAACCGTCTCGCGACCGCTGATGGCCCATTGGTGTCTCCAGGATGTCCAGGAGGCGATGGGCCACCCAGCATTCAGCGCCGTTTCTGCCCGTTCCCTGGTGCGTCAGCCATCCTGTCTCCGGGCATTGCGGACAAACCGGTTCTTGGGTCTGAAAGGTGCGGATCCGGGCAATGGGCTGGTCGTTTCGAGCTCGTGAACTCGTGGACGGGTGTCTTTCGAGACTGGTTGAGCAGGATCGCGGTGAAGGCGTCGGAAATCTCTCGAACCGGTTCTGTCGGTGGGCACGCCTACTCTTCCTG
Organism: Arachnia sp.; assembly: GCF_057238465.1. Lineage (NCBI taxonomy): Bacteria > Bacillati > Actinomycetota > Actinomycetes > Propionibacteriales > Propionibacteriaceae > Arachnia > Arachnia sp. Next base: position 77,099 of record NZ_DBHHFZ010000004.1, on the reverse strand, counting down.
ACATGGCCAGACTCGATACCCGACCCGACGGCACCCCGATCCCCGTGCCCGGGGTGACCCGGATGCTCTCCGGGGTTCCGAAGGTGGAAAAACGGCTCGGGGCCTCGTTTCGCCCCGCCAATGCACCCCGAGAACTCGGCCAGTCGCTGCTGGAAGCGGCTCCGAGCCGTGGCGCCGCCTTGGCGTGTCTCGTGGCTTGGCACGGCGATGGAGCGCTGCCCCAGCTCGAATCGGAGTTCACCCATCGAGCGAGGTCGTCGGCGGCTGCCCGGCTGATCACGAGCCTCGGCAGCCGAGCATCCCGGGACGCACTGTTGAGGCATCTCGACAACCCTCAGGCGTACATGATGTTCCTCACCAGCGCTTCGCGCTGGCCTTTGGACTCCCTCGAATCCCTCCTGAGGTTGAACCCCAGACGTGGGCAGCGCGCCGCGGACCTGTTCCAGACCCTCGCCTGGCGCCATCCTGACTGGGTGGAGGCGCTCCGCGCCGCCGGCGCCGACTCCCGCCTCATCGATTGGCTACTGGCCCCGGAACCGGGCGTTGACGAGGTCGGAACCGAACTGCCCTTCCGTGCGTATGGCGATCTGCCGGACGTTCCGAAGTGGTTCAACCCGATCCGGGCGCCACGCCTGGTGCTGGCAGGCACCGGACGGGTCGTCCCCGTTCACCAGGTCGGGGACGTGGTGAGAAACCTGATGGTTGACGAGCACGAGAACACGGCCAGGTGTTTCACCCGGGCCAGTCTCGCCGCTTTTCTGGCGGATCTGCTGCAGCAGTGGCGGTCCTGCGAGGTCAAGGGATGCGAGTGGGTCCTGGCCCGGCAAGGCATGGGCGGAGAGGTTAACGCCCGCTTGGTGGCCGTCCTGATCAAGAAATTCTGGCAACGTTCCCGTTGGGATCGTGTACTCGCGGGAATGGAGGTCTTGGCCAGGATACGCAGCAAGGTTGCGCTCCTGGAGCTGATGGAAATCGCCGGGCATCCCCGGAACCGTGAGCTTGGAGAGCAGGCACGGATCGTTCTGGAGCGGCTGGCCGAGGAGCGGGGAATCAGCATGGAGCAGCTGTCCGAACAGGCCATACCGGACTTGGGCCTCGACGAAAGCGGTCGTTTGAGGCTCGACTTCGGTCCGCGTCAGTTCGAGGTGAGGCTGAACCTCGAACTGACGCCACTGGTGTCGACGGCAGACGGGAAAACCTTGAGGACCCTGCCCAGACCGGGTAGGAAGGACGACCCCGTGGCGGCCGGGAAGGCCGTTGCGGAATTCCGGGAGTTCAAGAAACAACTCGCCGCTCTGATCCGCTCCCAGACGGACAGATTGGGAATCGCTATGAGCACCTGTCGGCGTTGGACCCAGGACGAGTTCCGTACCGTCTTCTTGGAGCACCCCGTGATGCGGCTGGCGGCGCAGAACCTGATCTGGGCCGCCCACGATGCCGGCGAACGAACGGTGTTGTTCCGTGTCGGCGATGATCTGGGTCTGCTCGACGTCCATGAGGAACCGGCTGCCCTACCGGTGGGGGCCGTCATCGGGCTGGCGCATCCCTTGGAGATGTCGAACGAGTGGACTTCTCATTTCATCGATTACCACATGACGCCGCTGGTGGAGCAGGTTGGCCGGAGCAGTTACGCGGAGGTTCCGGAGTTTCCCGGCAACCAGGTCCGGAGCGAGGCCCTGCTCGGGCTCGGGGCACGCGGCTGGAAACTCCACAGCGACGACAGGGCAAGTGTGGATGGGCTCCGTCGGGGCCTGAAGGGAGGCTGCCTGGATCTACGGATCAGCACTGCCTTCTGGTCCCCTGGGGGCAGCCCACCCGCCGATCCGGTACGTCTGCTGAAGGTCGAGATCTTCGGTGAACGTTCCAAGATGGATCCGGTCGAACTCAGCGAAGCCATCCGGGACCTGGTCAGGCTTCCTTGGTGTTCCACGAGATAAACCCCGTCCCGGGGAGACCGAAGAAGGCACATCGCTGTCTCCGGGATGCCTGGGAAGCAACGGATCATGCGGTACTGCGTGCCGCCCCGGCGTTTCGCCCGGACCCAACGAAGCGGGATCCAAGCAACACCTCGACCCCGTGGAGTTTCCGAAACAAAGTGAGTCAAGGCGCGACAACTGGAGCAGTTCGAGGCGAAAACCAAGGCGTGTTTTCGGGGGCTTGTGGTCAAGTCGGCTTTTCTGCTGCCGAGTGGTTTCGACTCAGCCGTTCGCTGCGCTCACGTGCTGGCTCAACCACCTGCAGGAAGTGAGGCGCTCGTGGGTTGGCTTGATCAGCTGCTGGTCGAGGGTTCTTGGGTGGGTCCGCCAATGTCGGGGGAGAGGGTTTCGTCCGCTCGTGGCGCTTTCCGCCCGGTAGCGTTGGTGGGCAGGCGCCGGCCTGTCCGCAGGTCGTGGATCATGCCGAAACGTTTGGTGGCGTGGGGGAGCGCGACCTCTCTCAGATACTTCACGAGCTCCGTCTCGCCCTCGCTTTCCAAGTGGGTGAGCAGGCTTCTGATGTCGTCGGGGTGACGGTTCTGGCTGGCTTTCGCCTTGCCCTGGATCTTCTCCACCGACACCTCCGCCCTGACGATTGCCCGCGCCATTTTGCGCAGTTTCTCCTCGCCGACGGCCTCCAGAACCTCGGGGGGCTCCATCCGGGCGGTGAGTTCACGGGCCGCTTCGAGGGCGGCCCCGGGGTCTGCGGTGAAACGAACCTCCCCGGTGACGTGGATGGTGATGTAGTCCCAGGTCGGAACGTTGGGGAGGTCCTTGTTGGTGGCGTACCAGGCCGGGGATACATAGGCGTCGTCGATGTCGATGATCACCAGCGCCGGACCCGTGACGGGCTCGACGGTCTGCGGGTTGATGCGCATCAGATGCGTCACGAGCACCTGGCCGGTCTCACGTGTCTCCAGGTGGAACGGGACGAAGGACGCCTGCGGTCCTGATTCGTGGACCGTCACGAGGTTGCCGGCCCGTACCCGGCTGAGCAGCTCGGTCAGGTGGTCGTTGGGGATCTCGAAATGCTTCGCCACGTACACACACCGAGCTTAGGGCCTGTTGCGGAAGCCATGCTCGGCGGCAGCGCACCGGATCGGGTGATCCGGCGTCCAGCCATCGTTGCCGGCACACCCGATACGGGAGCACGATGGCGGGCCACCGTCATCGACCGGCCCGATGGGTCCTCGCTCGAACGGCACTGTTCGTAACAGGGCCTGGAGGCCGCGTCAACGGGACAGGCTCAGCGGGTGGCGCTGTGGCGCAGCAGTTCCGCCCCGCCAGGTCCGGTAGGCGGGGCGGTTCAACCGGTCTTGGCAGGACATCCGGTCACGGATTTCCCGATGACCCGCAACCTTCCGGTCTAGACGGGTACAGTTGCCTCATCTCGGTAGAAAACTCACACCACGGAAGGTCGTCATGAGGGCTTCGACGAAAAGCATTGTCCGCGCGGCGCAGGACGGAGGATACGCCGTCGGGGCGTTCAACATATTCGACGGGCTGACGCTGCGAGCGGTCGTCCGCGCGGCCGAGGAGAAACGCTCGCCCGCCATCGTGCAGGTCTCCGCGCGCACCGCCAAGGCGCTCGGCCCGCGTTTCCTGGCCCGGATGTTCGAGGAACTGGCCGCAGGTTCGGACGCCCCGCTGTCCCTGCACCTGGATCACTGCCCCGACCTGGACCTAACCCGGTCCGTCATCGATGCGGGCTGGTCCTCGGTCCTGTTCGATGCCTCCCACCTGGAGCTGGCCGAGGCCACCGAACAGACCGCCCGCGTCGTCTCGTGGGCGCATCCGAACGGGGTCGACGTCGAATCGGAAATCGAGAACATCGTCGGTGTCGAGGACGGGGTGGGCTCCGACGTACTGGCCCATTCCTACTCGGACGAGGAACTCGTCCGGGTTGCCCGGGAAACCGGGGTCGATCTGCTGGCGCCGCACCTGGGAACCGCTCACGGCCAGTACAAGCTGCCCCCGGTGCTGTTGCCGCAACGCGTGAGCCACCTACGGAGGCTGACCGACCTGCCGATCGTCCTCCATGGTGGCACCGGGCTGAAACCCGAGGAATTCCGTTCCTTCATCTCGGCGGGCGTGTCGAAGATCAACGTCTCCACCGCTGTGAAGCACGCCTACCTCGACGCGATGGAGGAATCGCTCGGGTCGGCACGCGAGGCGGGGAGACGAGAACCCCTGCCGATCCTGGGGGAGGTCGAACGGCGGGTCACGGACACGGTGGCCTCCTTCCTGGAGCTGTTCGGCAGCGCCGGGCGGGCCGGCGGGGAGCGGTGAGATCATGCCCTTCCTGCTTCTCGACTGCGACGGCGTTCTCGCCGACACCGAGCGTGACGGACACAGAGTGGCGTTCAACCGGGCCTTCCGGGAGATGGGCCTGCCCCTGGAGTGGGACGACCCCACCTACGCGAGGCTGCTCGGCATCGGGGGCGGCAAGGAACGCCTCTCCTCGGTGCTGTCCCCCGACGTGATGGCCGCCCGCGGAGTGGCCGACACTCCGGGGGAGCGCGCAAAACTGGTGGCCGAGGTCCACGCGCTCAAGACCAAGCTGTTCCGCGGGATCGTGGCCGACGGCCTGGTACCGGCCCGCCCGGGAATCCGCCGGCTCGTCATCGAGGCGATGGCCTCTGGGTGGACGGTTGCGGTCGCCTCGACGTCGGCACCCGAATCGGTCAGGGCGGTCATGGAAACAGTTCTCGGCGCCGGGCTCGCCTCCGGGATCGAGGTGTTCGCGGGCGATGTGGTGGCGCGGAAGAAACCCGACCCGGCCATCTACAGGCACGCGGTCCAGCAGCTGGGGGCGAATCCCGGGGACTGCGTGGTGGTGGAGGACTCATCCCAGGGTCTGGCCGCGGCCAGAGGTGCCTCCCTTCCCGTGGTGGTGACCGAGTCCGCCTACACCCACGGTGAGGATTTCACCGGGGCGAGCCTGGTCCTGTCCGACCTCGGGGAGCCCGATGCCCCCGCCGTCGTGCTGGCCGACCCTTGTGGCCTGATGGTCGGCCGCCCCGTTGTCGACGTGACGGTCCTTGAAGATGTGATGTCGCGCCGCCGGGGCTGAACCCGGCCGGCGGGGCCGTGGGATCCCGTTGTTGCATTCGCAGTGACTCTTTGTTGTCTATACCGGACTAGCGCAGTACAGTGACAACGGTTCCGCGAAGAGGCGGAGCCGGCTGGAGGTTGCTGATGCTTCAAATGACCACGACCCACAGGCGTGCACGGATCCAGTTGACGCTGCGTGATCTACACCTTCCCGCTCCCCCGGGCAGGGAGGAGCTGGTGGCCCGCGTTCTCGACACCCCCGTTGGGAGGAAAACCTTTGAGTTCCTCTCGGAACGCGCCCGCGGGATCGACGTGGGGGCCGGGCTGGAGGGGGTTGTGACCCACTTCCGGACCCCTCCCGGTGGGACGCCGGCCGGTTTCCGCAGGGAACTCGGCCTGCGTGAGGGGGCGGTGGTGGTTGACCTCGTGCGCGACATCGGGTGCGGGGAGAACGGCAGGCAGCGGCCGACCAACGTCCTCTACTCAGCAGATTCCGCCAACCCCTACGAGGTGGAGCCGCTGGCGCCGTTCATCTCGAACCTCACGTGCAATCCGGGCATCATCTACGACTTGTTCCTGAACAATCCGGAGGCGAACATTGGCGGGCGTTTCCGCGACCGCGACGAGGTCATGACGGAGCTGGGAAGGATCCTCGGCCCCGGGTGCGACATCTCGGTGGAACTGAACAATCCCTTCGAGGAGGACTTCTCCAAGATCTTGGAGGAGGCGGCCCGGTTCCGGGAGATCCTCTCCCCGTGGCGGGTGGTGATCAAGGTTCCGCACACCGGGCCGGTGAATCCCGGCAATGTCGGGCAGCTCCTGCAGGGCGACGGTGGTCTCGACGTGCGCTTCTCCCGAGGCGCCACGAAGGACTGCCTCCGCGGTCACAACCTGGCCCTCCGCTTGGCGGAGGAGGGATATCGGGTCAACTTCACCCTCATGTTCGAGCCCTACCAGACCCAGCTCGCCCTGCAGGCCAGGCCGTATTTCATCAATGCGTTCATCCGGCACCGGAAGATGCAGACGGAACGGATCTGCGGGTTCCTGCGGGCCCACGAACTCACCCGGCAGCAGGACCAGCTGGAGAAACTGCGCAGCTACCTGATCGCCTCGGATTACCTGTCCTCCGGGGAGAAGGACCTGGGGCTCGAGGATGTGGAGGCCCTCGCCCGGGAGGTCCTGCACGCCCGGGGAGTTGACGTGTCATCGGGTGCCGGGGACGGGCTTGATGCCGTCCGGCATTCCCTGCGCGCCCTCCGCAACGCCAACCTCGACGATACGAGGCTGATCATCTGCTCCATGGAGGGGGCGTTCAACTATCCGGACATCGACCGGCTTCTGATGGAACCGGAATTCGCCGACATGACCCGCCGGATCGTCGTAACGGCCGAGCCGCGCTACCTCGCCCGGTTCACGTCCTCGAATCAGGTGGTCAGCTATCAGCGGCGTTTCATGAAAGCGGCCAGGGGGCAGTCCTGAGATGCGCTGCCCAGAACACCCGGCACACGAGAACCGGCGATGAATCGTCTGGAACCAACGAGAGGGCCGCGATGTGGCGGCCACATCCAACAAAGCGGCAAGGAAGCCAGGAGATGAACATGAATCTGACAGTGGCGGAGTACGCCAAACACTTTGACATGGCGCTGCATCTGCAGAGCTCCACGGAGGAGGAGATCCGGTCCCATGCGCGGGCCGCCAGGTCGGCCGGGGTGGCCGCCTGCTACACGAACTCCTTCTGGACGCCCGTGGTGGCGGAGGAACTCCGGGGATCGGATGTCAGGGTCGGCACCGCGATCTCCTTCCCCTACGGATGCACCTCAACCGACATGAAGTTCGCCGAGATCGAGGAGGGCCTCCGTCTCGGGGCCACGGCGGTCGACATGGTGGTCAACATCGGGCGGTTGCGTGAGGGCGACGACGAGTTCACGCGACGCGAGGTGGAGGGGCTCGTGGAACGGACGAGGGGAACCGCCCTGTCGAAGGTCATCTTCGAGGTCTGCTTCCTCACCGATGAGGAGATCGCGAGGCTCACCAGGATCTGCAGCGATGCGGGCGTCGACTACGTCAAGACCGCGACGGGATCACAGGGATTCCCCACGGAGGCCCAGGTGCGGGTGATGCGTGACAACATCACCAACGAGAACACGAAACTGAAGGTCTCCGGGGTTCCCAGGACCTTCACCATGCCCGCGACCCTGTGGATGATCGAGCAGCTCGGTGTCTCGCTGATCGGCACCCGGTCGGCCGCGAGCCTCGTCCAGCAGTACGCCGCCCATTTGGGCACCAACTGAGGGGTGGGATCATGTCTGACTTCCTCGTCGGTATCGATGCCGGCACCACGGGCTGCAAATCCATCGTCTTCGACCTCGACGGCAATGTGCTCGGCCAGGACTACCGGGAGTATCCGTGCATCTACCCCGGGCCCGGGCTCGTCGAACAGCGATACGAGGACATCATTCCCCCGCTGACGGACTCCTGCCGGGAGGCCGTCGCCGCGTCCGGTGTCTCCCCGGAGGAGATCCGGGCGGTCGCGTTCTCGTCGCAGGCGCCGCTGCTGGCGCTGGTCGACGCCGAGGGCAACCTCATTCGCGACTTCCTGTCCTGGCAGGACCTGCGGGGTGCGCCATACATTCCGAGGCTGCGGGAGGCCTACGGTGCCGAACGTTTCTACCTCGAGACCGGGGACCCGCTCGGGACGAACAGCGCGGCCCCGAAATGGGCGTGGTTGCGCGACAACGAACCCGAGAACTGGGCACGCACCGAATGGTTCCTCTCCGAGCAGGAGTTCCTCCTGAAGGAGTGGGGTGCCGAGGAATACTGGACCGACCTGTCGTCGGCGTCGCGGGAGGGCATGCTCGATGTCGACTCGGTGCAGTGGTCGCGGGAGATCCACGACCTGATAGGCGTGCCCATCGAGAAACGAGCCCGGCTCGTCACATCCCCGGGCAAAGTCGTGGGAAGGGTCGGCAAGGACATCGCGCGCCGCGCGGGCCTGGCGGAGGGCACCCTACTGTGCCTGGGCGCCCACGACCAGAACTGCTCCACCTTCGGAGGAGGCGCCGTCAGGGGAGGCGACTGCGTGATGGTGATGGGGACCTTCGGTTCATGCTATGTGGTCATGGACGAACCGCTGCGTGACCCAGCGCGGAAACTGGTGGTCAAACCCAACCACGGTATGGGGAACTGGACCATCGAGGCGTTCTCGAACACCTCCGCGTCCTCCTTGCGCTGGTACCGGGACACGTTCTGCCACGAGGAGTGCGCGGCCGGTGAGGTGGCCGGGGTCGATCCCTACGACATCATCACGTCCCAGGCCCGGAGATCGCCCGTGGGGGCCAACGGGGTCACGTTCCTGCCGTACCTGGCGGGTGCCTCCGGGGCGCGTCAGAACCCGCAGGCGCGGGCCAACATCAACGGCATGACGCTCGCCACCACCAAGGGAGACGTTGCCCGTGCCGTCCTGGAGGGAATCTGCTTCGAGATGCGCGACATCCTCGACGCCCAGGCCGCCGCCGGGATCGAGGCCGGGACGATCAGGCTCGTGGGTGGCGCGGCGAAGTCTGCCCTGTGGTCCCAGATGCTCGCTGACGTCCTTCAACGGCCGATCGAGATCCTGCGCACCTCGGAGGCCGGTTGTCTCGGGGCCGCGATGTACGCCGGGGTGGGGGCGGGGCTGTACTCGTCCTGCGAGGAGGCGGCGGCGCGGGCCGTCGCGGTCGTCGGCAGGTTCGATCCCGACCCGGCGGCCGGGGCCGCCTACGACCAGGCGTTCAAACGTTTCGTGGATCTCTACGAGAGCCTGGACACGGGCGTCTTCTGAGCCCTCGGGGACACACACCGGGCCGGGCCTCCCCGGCCCGGTGTGTCACGACCTGTAGTCGAAGTGGAGTTTGATCCTGTCGCCGCGGAACAGGATCTTCGAAAACTCGAAAACCCTCCCGGAGGCCTCCGAGATCGTGTCCTGCAGGAGCAGCAGGGGAGCTCCCGGGCGCAGACCCAAGAGATCTGCTTCCTCCTTCGTGGCGGCCACGGCCTCTAGCTGCTCCCCGGTGTGGGACGAGTGCAGCCCGTACTTGTTCTCCAACAGCACGCACAGCTGTTCGCCGAGGACGTCATCGTGTTCCAGCTCCGGCGCGAGGTGGACGGGCACGAAGGAGCGGTGGAGGCTCACCGGATGGGCGTCGACGGAACGGCGGCGCACGACCTCGTGGACGGGGGTGGAGGGGGCGATCCCCAACCCGTCGCGGATGGCCTTTCCCGGAATGGTTTTACGGATGCTGACGAGTTCCGTGGTGGTGGCGAAACCCATCTGCTCGAGCTGCTCACGGACACCCTTGTAGGCCGGGGGAAGTGTTGCGATCTTCTGGTGGGTGACGAAGGTGCCCTTCCCGGGGACGCGCTGGAGGAGACCGTCATCAACCAGCCCGTTCAGCACCCCCCGAACGGTCATCCGGGAAACCCCGAGGGCGGTGTTGAGAGCGGCCTCCGAGGGGATCCGCTCCCCGGGTTTCCACGCCCCGATGGCGATCTCGTGCCGGATGAAGTCCTCTATCTGCACGTAGAGCGGGACAGGGGAATTACGGTCCAAAGACTTGGCGTCCATGAATGACTCCGTCCTGTCAGGTCTGGTGCCGGGCCGCGGAGGACTGGGACGCGAACCCCGAATCACCATAGCCCGTTTCGGCCGGGATACTACGAGATTCCCGCACGGAGCTCCGCGACCTCCCTGCGCAGCCGCACCAGCTTCAGGCGACGATCCAGCTGCCGGATGCCGCGGCCCGTCCTGCTGCACTGCTGGTACAGCCAGCGGATCACCACGAGAACCAAGTGCCAGCAGATCGTGCACACGACGATGAGCGGCAGCTCGTCCAGTCCCGGGAACCGTGCGAGGATCAGGACGATCACCCCCAGGGCGATCACTGTGGTCAGCAACTCGAATGCCGTGCGAACCAGCCACGCCCCGAGCCGGGCCAGACGGTTGTTCCCGGGTTTCATGGCCTCGGCCAGCACGTCCTTCCGCATCAGGGTGAAGGTGTAGCCCCAGAAGAACCTGAGCCACACGACGGTGGCGAGGTGGAACAGCAGAACCTCCCAGACCGTGGTCACGTTGTGCGCGAGATGCCAGGTCAGGGGGATCGGGCTCAGGGCGGTAAGGAGGGTCGCGACCATGAAATGCCGTGTCAGCAGCTGTTTTCGTTTATGCCGGAGCAGGGTCTGCCTGGAGGCCCGGTTCCGGTCGCGTTTCCGCTCCTTCCGGTCCCGGCTGCTCTCCTGGCGTTCGCGATTCCTTCCCCGCTTCCTGAGCCGGGCCTCGGTGGCCTTGGCGTTCGTTCTGGCAAGGACCGCCTCCTGCTGTTTGGAACGCGCCAGGCGCATCCGTTCGTTCTCCAGCGAACGAGTGCGGATCGCGATGAGGAAACCGCAGGTGATCACCCCGCCGGCGGGCAGGAGGAGCAACAGAGGTGCGCGTTCCGTGAGCCAGGGGATCGTCAGGGTGATCGTTATCCCCGTCAGGCCCGCGAGCAGCAGGATGATTCCCTCCCGTGTCTGTTGGAGGGCAACCTGCTCGTTGGTCACGCGGTCGTCCCGGTCCGGGCTGTGGTTGCCCTGGACCGAGAACGCGATGTACAGGGCGGTCAGCAGCGCCAGGAGTACCGGGAGCATGATCGCGAGCAGCTGGGCGAACCCGTCGGTCGCGAACTGCGACCAGGTCCGGGTGATCTGGCCCAGCAGGGCGGCGGAGTTCGGCAGGCCACCGAAATCGGTGAACTGCTGGATGGAGGACGCGATGACGGTCAGCGCCCCGGCCGACAGGAGAATCCCCAGGCTGGACAGGAAGGCAACTCCCCAATGTCCCCGTGAAATGCTGCGGATCTGCGAATAGGTGGTGGTGTTGACCACACGGTCGTCGTCCCCGGTGGTTTCCGGTGAATCCCCCGAGGCGGCCGGGTCCGCAGCCGCCTCGGCGGTTCTTCCCGGTGGCTCCCCCGGTGATGGGGGCTGATCCGGTTTCGTTCCCCCGGCATCCGCATCCGGGGACCCGGCCGGCCCGGCTGCCTCGCCCGGGTCGGTTCCCCCGCTTCCCCCGTTCTTCCCGGGGGGCTGCGAGGGGGAGCGGGGCGTGGATGCCGAGACGTGGGCCGGGGTGGAGTCCGTCAGCGTTCCACGTCGCGGTTCGTCCTTGTCGTCGGGGGCCCGGTGGGCCGGGTGGTGTGCCGGGGTCGCGGCCGGTTCGCAGGTGGGGGACAGGATCGCGCGGTGCCCGGTCGTGATCGGTCCGTCGGGGGAACCGGCTTCCTCGGGGGATGAATCCTCGGTGCCGGTGTCGGGGCGTTTCGGGATGGTGGAGAGGGACCTCTGCGGAGACGCGTTCTCCGCCGGTTCTGCCCACAGCGTCGGCGGCGGGGCGAAGGGGGACGGCACGGGTGGGAAGGTGCTCTCCCTGGACTCCGACCAGGCGCTCTTGAACGGCACCCCTCCCCTCGGGGCGGGATGTGACGCGTCCTTGTCATGCGCCACATCCCGTGGGATGGCAGAATTCACAGCGCCCCCGGGCGTCTCCCATTTGGTCAAAGGGGCCGAGGCCGACTCCTGGTTGTTCGTCTTCCCGTTTCGTGTTTTGACCATGTCCGTTCCGGTCTCCTGACTGACGGCACGATTGGACATCGTTCACAACACTCTACGTTCTGGTTGCGCTGAGAGCAGACTCGCCGGTAACAAGGGGTGTCGTGGAGTGCGACGGGGTGTCCCCCGGGTTTGTCGAGGCAACCCCGGTTCAGGGGATGCGGCGGGTCCACTTCTCGGTTGCGAACTTGTTCTCCACCAACTCCGCGGCGGCCGCGAGCTCGCCGTCGGTGTAGTCGCGGCGGCGGGTGGAGTAGCGCGACTCGAAGTGCTTCAGGAAGGATGCGATGATCTCGTCGCGGGGTAGCCGGGTCTGTGAACGCAGCGGGTCGACGCGTTTGTTGGCTGATTTGGTTCCCTTGTCCGAAAGCTTCTCCCGGCCGATCCGCAGCACCTGGAGCATCTTGTCGGCGTCGATGTCGTAGGCCATCGTGACGTGGTGCAGCACCACGCCGCTGGTGAGCCGTCGTTGCGCGGCGCCCGCGATTTTGCCCTTGTCGGAGGCGATGTCGTTCAGAGGGACATAGCGAGCCTTCACACCCAGTTCTGCGAGGGCCCCCATCACCCACTGGTCGAGGAACTCGTAGCTGCGCTCAAAACTAAGACCCTCCACCAGGGAACCCGGGACCAGCAGCGAGTAGGTGATGCAGTTCCCCGGTTCCATGAACATCGCTCCACCACCCGTGATGCGCCGCACCACGTTGATGCGGTGGCGTTCGCGACCCTCCTCGTCGATCTCGTTGCGGTAGCTCTGGAAGGAACCGATGACCACCAACGGTTGGTTCCATTCCCAGATCCGAAGCGACGGCCCGATCTCGCCGCGGGCCAAACGTGCCGCCAACACCTCGTCGAGGGCGACGTGCAGACGCGGATCGAGGGTGACGGGACCGATGACGTCGAAGGTGTGGTCGTCCCAGTTCGTGGCGTGCCCCAGCGCGCGGCGCACCGCGATGCCCACGGCCTCCGGGGAGAAGCCGAGCAGCCGTGCGTCCTTCGGCAGGTGGGAGTTGATGGCAGCGGCCAGGTCGGCGACCGAGGAGGTGCAGGGCAGGCCGGTCAGTGCTCGGACGATGTCGTTGAGGGATTCGTCGGGTTCCAGGAAGAAATCTCCGGAGACCACCACCCGGGACAGCTTCCCGTCGGAGACATCGAGATCGACCGCCACCAGTTTTCCGTCCGGCACCTTGTATTCGCCATGCATGTAGGGGAGCCTACGGGAGAGCGATTGGTGTGTGGTGTCGTCTCGCCGGGACGGGGCCGTTGGTGTTTGTCGCAATCCTGCGACGAACGCGCCACATGGCTCCCGGAACCGACAAGCTTTGAACATCGAACGGACGACAAGCCCTCACCAAGGAGCAGCCATGAAGACCATCCTCACCCGCACCGCCATCGCCGCCCTGGCCGTTGCCAGCCTCGGGTTCGCCGCCTGCTCCGCGGGCGTGGAGGCAAAACCGCAGGACGCCCCCGGTAACACCGGCTCCCAGCAGGTCCCCGCGCAGACGAACTCCCCGGCCCCCCAGCAGACGGAGAGCGGGAGCAAATCCTCCGAGGCGACCAAGACCGGTTCCAGTGGTGTGACGGCCCCCGGTGTCACGGTTGGCCCCGGTGGGATTTCTGCTCCCGGTGTCACGGTTGGCCCCGGTGGGATTTCCGCTCCCGGTGTCAGCGTCGGCCCCGGCGGGGTCACCGCCAGTGCCGGAGGGATCACCTCCGGCGCCGGAAACTTCCGCTCCGCCGATTGTGACGAGGACCCGGTGGTGAAGGAGACCGGTGCCGTGGTCCGCTTCTCCGGGCACTGCGAATCCATCGTCATCAAGGGTTCGGGAGCGGCCGTCGAGTACGACTGGGTGGATAAGCTGGTCATCGAGGGAACAGGTGTCGCCGTCAGGGGCGGTGACATCGGGTCCCTCAAGATCACCGGAGACGGGGCGGGTGTCGTCTCCAGCGGCGATGTCGACGAGGTGATCATTTCCGGTACCGGCAATGCAGTCAAGGTTTCCGGAACCGTCGGGAAGGTCAACGACACCGGCATCGGCAACGCCGTTGGTTCCTGACCCGCCGGCATTGTCACAGCTTCCCCCGACCGAACCGATTCCGGGGCTTCGGGAGGGGGATGCTCCAGAAGTATCCCCGACCCGGCACAATGTGCTTGCCCACCAGACCAACCCCCTTTGGAGAGACCATGAAAACCAACCTGATCCGTATCGCCCTCGCCACGGCCGCCATCACGGTCCTGGGGCTTAGCGCCTGCTCCGCAGGGGCAGAGAACAAACCCGCCGGGAACACCCAGGCGGTTTCGACCACCCAGGCCGCCAACGCCAACACCCCGTCCGCAGGGAACGTGGCCACCGCCAGCAACGGGGGTGACGCGAACGTCACCGCGAGCTCCGACGGTTCCGGCAACAAGAGCGGCTCCAATGGCAAGACTGGTTCCAATGGCACGGGCGACAGCGATGACAAGCCCTGCGTCGGGAACCCGAACGTCTCCTCCAGCAACGGTGTGGTGACTCTCAGCGGGCACTGCGAAGTCATCAACATCACCGGCAGCGGCAACCAGGTCACCTTCGAGTCCGCCGACAAGGTGATCATCTCCGGTGGCAGCAACTCCGTCACCGGTCAGGACCTCGACGACGTGGAGATCACCTCCAGCGGCAACTCCGTCACCGTCACCGATGACCTCGACGAGGTCACGGTCAGCGGCAGCGACAACAGCGTCTCCTCCCAGGGTATCGAGAGGAAGAAGGACACTGGCAGCGGCAACAGCCTCTCGTGAGCTCGGTCCTGGTCGTCGATGACGACCCCATGATCCGCGACCATCTCGCCCGCACCCTGGAGCGGGCGGGATTCGTCGCGTTCACCGCTGCCGATGGCGTGGCGGCCCTCGAGGTGGTCGGGAAACAGCACCCCGACCTGATCGTCCTGGACGTGTTGATGCCGCGTGCCGACGGGCGGGAGGTGCTGGCCAAGCTGCGCAGGGGAGGGGACTGGACCCCGGTGATCCTGCTGACCGGTGTCGGGCAATCCGGCACCCGCGCTGACGCCCTTGAGAAGGGGGCCGACGACTACCTCAACAAGCCCTTCGACCCTGCCGAGCTGGTGGCCCGGATCCGGGCGGTCCTGCGGCGGGGTCAGCTGGGTCGGACCCTCACCCACGCCTCCCGCATCCAAGGTGGCGGCCTGGAACTCGATCGGCTGGCCAAGACGGTCACCGCGCGGGGCCAGGTGGTGCAGCTGACCCCGAAGGCCCTCGCCCTGCTGGAGTACCTCATGGTCCACCACGGCGAAACCTTCAGCCGCGACCACCTTTTGGAGCAGGTCTGGGGGGTGGAGTTCGCGATCACCACCCGCGCCGTCGATCATCGCGTCGCCGAGCTCCGCAAGGTGCTGGGGGCGCGGGGACTCGAGGTCATAGACACCGTCCAGGGCGTCGGGTACCGCTTCCATCCCGAGGTACGTGCCGCGTGAGAAAACGGGTTTGGGTCTGGGCGGTCGCCGTGGTCGGGGTGCTCGCCGCCGTCGGGATGCGGATCGCCGGGGAAACCCAGATGTTCAAGGTGGGCGTCGAGCTGTGGGCGCTGCCCCTGCTGGCCGGGCTGCTCGTGCCGGCGGTAGCGATGCTCGCCGGATGGCGTCGCGGCAGGAACGCCCGAGCCGTCGAGGAGGCAGTGGAAGGCGTCAAGGCGGAGGCGCGGGAGGCCCACCGCACCTTCGTGGGGCGCCTCGACCACGAACTGAAGAACCCGCTGATGGCGTTGCGCGTGGGGCTCGGTGAGGTGCGGGATCCGGTACTCGCGGAGTCGATGCGGGCGCAGGTCGATCGGTTGGCGTCGCTGGTGGCGGAACTCCGCAAGATCAGCGAGATCGACTCCTACCCGGTGGCCGACGAACCGGTGGACGTTTCGGAGGTGGTCTCCGATGTGATCGAGACCGTGGTGCCCGGGGACCGTGAGGTGGTGGTGGCCCTTCCGCGGGCCCCGCGTCCCCTGCCCCCGGTGCGCGGCGACCGCGACCTGGTGTTCCTGGCCATCTACAACGTGGTGGGCAATGCAGTGAAGTACTCCTTGCCGGGGGCGACGCTGGAGGTGCGCGGCATGGAGGAACGCGGGCACGTGGTGGTGGAGGTCTCCGACACGGGGCGTGGCATCCCGGCTTCCGAGGTGGACCAGGTCTGGGGTGAACTGGCCCGCTCCAAGGAGGTCCGGCACATCCCCGGCAACGGTCTGGGGTTGCCGATGGTGGCGGCGGTGCTGCGCAGGCTCGGTGGTTCCTGCGAACTGAGCTCCATCCAAGGCCGGGGAACCACGGTCAGGATGCGCCTGCCGCTGCTCTGACGGGCGCGGCGGACGGGTCGGTGGGAGCTGCTGCGTGGCCCGGGCGGCGGGAGACAAAGCTTTGTCAGCAGCCGTGTTTGTTGTGGTTGGTGGGGCAGGGGGCGTTTTTGGTGGGGGTGCCGGTCTGACTTGGTGGTGGTGACGGGGTGGCGAGGTGGTGCCTGTCGTTGGGAATGTTGACCGCGGATACCTCGACCACTTTGGTGTGGGCCTGGGCGGTGAGGTCCATCTCGATGGTTCCTTGTTGTCCGAGACCACTCCATACGATCACCCAGTGCGCGGTCGCGGTGATGGTGTAGTCACCGGTTTGGTGGTAGACGTAGCCGCAGCTGGGGGATTTCTCGTTGCGGGTTTGGTGTTCGGGATGTTCGACGCCTTTGTCGCATTCCTTGGTGTCACCGTTGCCCATCTCCCAGGTGAGGTGGGTGACCGCTGCGGTGGCGGTGATCGAGTACCCGGCCTGCGTTACGGTTTTGGTGACGGGTCCCCAGGTGTTGGGGGTGGGGTTTTTGACCCACATCCAGTTGTTCCAGCCGACGTAGTTGTATCCGTCGGGTAGTTCCTCGAGGGGGTGGGGCCACAGGCCGATTTCGGGGGCGTGGAGGTCCATGCGTTCGACTGCGATCCTTGCGAGGGCGGCGGGTTCAGGAGTGCCCCCCGAACCCGTCCCGGGTGATTCGGAAGGCGCAAAACGCACGCACAACCCCGAGCGCGAGTCGTATCGGATGCAGCCTTCTATGGGCCAGCTCGGCTCTTCGGAACCACCCCCACCGGAACCCCCGCCGCCAGTGTTGCGGGGTTGCGCAGGCCTACCCGGTTGGCCGCCAGAGCCCGGAGCACGTACTACAATTTCACAACTTCCGGCAGTGCTGTCTTTTTGTCCGCAGCGGACCTCTCCTTCGGCGCGGGCCGACTGCTGGGACACGCCGGCCACGGCCAAGAGACAAGCTGTGGCAAGGAGGACGGTGATGAGGCGTTTCATGCCGGGCACCTCAGGGCGTCTTCGTTCGTGGCATCGCCGAATTTCCAGCCGGTCTCGGTTTTGACCACATTCACATTCCACTGGAGATACCGCGGACGATCCATGGGCACCACGCTCTTGCCGGTGGCCGAGTCGATCACATCGACCTTCCCCGCGTCCGTGCACATCTGGACATCCACGGAGCGCACCCCATCAACCTCGACCGGCTCCGAAGCGCCCGTGATGTGAACAACCGTGACTCCGGTCTGCACCTGGCCTTTCCCGCGAAACTCGGAAAGACGATGCGCCTGTATTTCCTGGCTCTGGCCAATGGTGATATCCATCAAGGACTGCGGATCGGCATTCAAATCACTGAGTACTGTATCCCGGATGCGATAGTATTCGATCAGCACATTGGCTGCTTCGAGTTGTTCCGGGGTGAAGGTCTCCGACGGCTGCGGCTTTGAGAGCGACGATGCGGCCGACGGTTGAGGCGTGGTGGTTCGGGGAGGCCGCTGCGGGGCGGTCCCCCAGGAATCCGATTCACTGCTCCCCGGACCGGGCTGCTGCCCGCTGCACGAGGACAGCAGCAAAACCGCGGCCACAGCGACCGTCGTGGTGGTTCCTTTGATGCGATGTTTCATTGTTCAACACCCCCATTGGTGTCACAAACCCGGCAGGTGTCTCCAACCCGGGATCACACGACTCTAGAACCAACACCCAGACCCTGCGGGGCATCGAAGAGACTCTGGCCAAAAGTTAAGGATCCCGCTGACCTCGGATGGGTCGTCGATGGGGTCTCAGCGCAGCACCCGGGCCAGGAAGTCCTTGGTGGCGGGCTCCCGCGGGTCTTCTATCACCTGCTCCGGGGGACCCTGCTCGATGATTCGCCCACGTTCCAGGAAAACCACCCGGTCGGCGGCGGAACGGGCGAACCCGATCTCGTGGGTGGCCATCAGGATCGTGGAGCCGGTTCGTTTCAGGTCCAGAACCAGATCCAGGACCTCCCCGACCAGCACCGGATCCAGGGCGGAGGTGATCTCGTCGAGCAGCAGCAACTCCGGGTTGGTGGCGATCGCCCGCACGATCGCGACCCGCTGCTGCTGGCCGCCGGAGAGCCGGTCGGGGAAGGCGCGTGCCTTGTCGCTCAACCCGATCCGTTCCAGCAGCTCCCTGCCCCGCGTCTCGGCGACGCCGCGTTCGACACCGTGCACCTTCCGGGCCGCCAGGGTGATGTTGTCCAACACGCTCAGGTGGGGGAACAGGTTGTAGTGCTGGAACACCACTCCGATCCGGGCGCGCACCGAATCGATGTCGATGCGCGGGTCGGTGATGTCGGTCCCGGCCAGGAAGATCTGGCCGTCGTCGACCCGCTCCAGCAGGTTCACGGTGCGCAGCAGCGTCGACTTGCCCGACCCCGACGCGCCCAGCAGCACCACCACCTCGTGGCTGCCGACGCCCAGGTCGAGGCCGCGCAGCACCACATTGCGGCCGAACCGTTTGACCACCCCTCGCATCTCCAGCACCGGTTCGGTGTGGTCGCCGGCCCGGGTCGGTTTCAGCCCGGCCATCAGACCGTTCCTCCTGTCTGTTCGCGTTCACGCAGCCGGGCGGTGTACCAGTCCGAGAGCCGGATGAACGGCCAGCTGAAGGCCACGAACAACAGGCCCGCCACCACGTAGGAGGTGAAGTTGTAGGTCGTCGCCTGCTGGATCTGGGCGGCGCGGATGGCATCCACGGCGCCCAGCACGGAGATCAGGCCGACGTCCTTCTGCATGGAGATGAAGTCGTTCATCAGCGCCGGTGTCACCTTCCGGACCGCCTGCGGGATCACGACGTAACGCAGCGTCTGGCCGTGGCTCAGCCCCAGGGACCGGGCCGCGAACCGCTGCGAGGGGTGAACCGCCTCCAACCCGGCGCGCAGCACCTCCGCCACATAGGACGAGTAGGTCAGGATCAGCGCCACCGTGCCGAGCAGCGCCGCCGGGATGCGCGTGGTCGGGTTCAGGGCCGGGATGCCGAAACCGATCAGGTACAGCACGATCAGGAACGGCATGCCGCGGAACAGGTCCGTGTAGGCGGCGGCGAAGAACCGCAGCGGGAAGAACACCGGACCCCGCAGCGACCTCAGCACGGCCAGGATCACCGCAAGGACCGCGACCCCGATGACGGCGAAGAACAGGATCTGGACGTTCAGCCACAAACCCACGGCGACCTCGGGAAGTGCGGCAGCGAAGTGGCGCGCCGAGAAGAAGGTTTCCCGGGTGACCTGCCAGCCGGGCGAGTTCTCCAGGACCAGCCAGATCACCACCGCGAACACGACGGTGGAGACCGCCGAGATCAGCACCGAGCGGATCGTCTGCCGTCGACGGTACCGGCGTCGCCCGAGCTCGATGTCGCTGACGACCCCGAAATCGTCGACCGTCTCGTTCATCGATCAGCTCAGGACCGGGACGTTGACGGAATCGGACAGCCAGGTTTTGGCCAAGGAGTCGAGGGTGCCGTCCGCGCGGAGGGCGTCGACCGCGCCCGTGACAGCCGCGGTGAGCGCGGAACCCTTCGGCAGCACCAGACCGAACTGGTCGCCACCCGAGGTGTCGGCGAACTGGCCGACCACCACACCGCCATCCAGCTCGGCGGCCACCAGGTACAGCGCCGTCGGGAGGTCGACCACGATGGCGTCCACCTGGCCGCCCTTGAGGGCCTGCACCGTGTCCTGCGAGTTGTTGAACACCGACGGGGCGGTGGTGGGTGCCACCGTTTCGGTGAGCATTCTGTGACTGGTGGTTCCGGTCTGCGCTCCCAGCAGGGCGCCCTTGAGCTCGGCGACGGTGGTGGCCCCGGCCACCGGGGAACCCTTCAGGCTCACCACGGCCTGCGCGGTGGTGTAGTAGGGGGAGGAGAAATCGACGGCGTTCCGGCGCTCCTCGGTGATGGAGAACTGCTGCAGGTTGAAGTCCCAGTCCTTGGCGCCGGGAGCGATCGCGGCATCGAAGGTGCTGCGCACCCACACCACGTCCGCGTTGGCGAAACCGAGTTTCCCTGCGACGGCGTAGGCGACGGCGGCCTCGAACCCCTTGCCGGACGCGGGATCGTTGTCCTCCACCCACGGCGAGTAGGCGGGCTCACCGGTGGCGATGGTCAACTTGCCCGGGGTGACGGTTTTCAGCGACCCCTCGGAGGCCGATGCGCTGTCGGGGACGTTCTTCCCGTCGCTGGCGATCGTGCAGGCGCTGAGCAGGACGGTGCTGCCGAGTGCGGCAAGCGTGGCGCGGCGGCTGAGGGGGATGGCCATGGCTGATGCTCCTTGGGTCAGGTCCGGGTAACAGGACTGATCCCATCCAACAAGTGACAGCCCCACAGGTCCAGATCTTATTCCAGGAATGGAAGAAGATCAGGCCGGATGCCGGCCATCCTTTTTGCCCCGTCGTCCCGGGGAAGGGCGGCGGAGGAGGTCGTGCAGCTCCAACGCAGCCTGCAACCAGGGCTGCGATGTGTCGGCCAGCCCAGCCCGGTCGCTTTCGACACGCGACCCGGTGCCGTGCAGGGTGAGGGAAGCCGCCGGTGAAGGGGGCTCAGTTCAGGTGCTCCTCGAGGGCGGTGCTCAGCCGGGTCATCGACTCGATCAGTTCGCGACGTTGCTGCGGGGTCCAGCCGGACAGGATGCCGGTGAAGAAGGCGGAGGCATCCCTGCGGATCTCGCCGCACGCCGCTTCCCCCTCCTCGGTCAGGGTTACGATGCTGGCCCGCCGATCGGTGGGATCGGTGTGGCGGCGGGCCAGCCCGGCGCGTTCGAGGCGTTTGACCTGCGCGGTCATCGTCGAGCGGTCGACGGCCTGCCACTCGGCCAGTGCGGACATCCGCGCCGGTCCTGTCGCTGCCAGGTGCGACAACAGCCAGGCGTCGGTTTGCGCCAGGTTGCGGATGCCCGGGTGCATGGCGTTTCGCAGCCGCATCCGGCTGGCCAGCCTGCTGAGCCCGGTGAAGAGCCGGTGAAGATCCACGACGGTCTCGTCGGCGTCGGTGCTCATGGCCTGTCTCCCGGGCTGTCCTCGCAAAAATAGTTGGTACCATCAAAGTAAATCATCGATCCGTTCAGGAAGCCAGCGAGGAACCATGACCACCTCACCCGCCCTCCAGACCACCGACAAGGTGCTGAGCGCCGCCGGGATCGACCCCGGGACCGGGTTGTCCTCGACGGAGGCCGCTGCGCGTCTGGCAAGCCACGGCCCCAACGAGCTGCGCTCCCGGCCGCGGGAGGCCGCCTGGCGGCGGTTCCTGAAGCAGTTCGCCGATCCGCTGGTCTACCTGCTGTTCGGGGCCATGGCCATCTCGCTGGCGGCGTGGTCCCTCGAGGGGGCCAGCGGCCTGCCGATCGACGTGGTCGTCATCCTGCTGATAGTGCTGGCCAACGCCGCCATCGGTTTCGTGCAGGAGAACAGGGCCGCCGACGCCGTCGCCGCCCTGGCGGACATGACGGCCGCCAGGGCCACGGTGCTGCGCGACGGCAAACTGGTGACGATACCCGCCGCCGACCTGGTTCCCGGCGATGTCCTGGCGCTGGGGGAGGGCGACGCGGTGGCTGCCGACGCGCGCCTGATCAGCGCCTCCTCGCTGCAGGTGCAGGAGGCCTCGCTCACCGGCGAGTCGGAGGCGGTCACCAAGACCGTCACCCCACTTGCGGAACTCGGATCCCTGGGGGATCGGCACAACATGGTGTTCAAGGGCACCGCCGTCGCCCGGGGCGTGGGGCGGGCCGTCGTCACCGGAACCGGCATGGACACCGAGATGGGGCGCATCGCGACGCTGCTGGACGAGACCGCCGACGAACCCTCCCCGCTGCAACGCGAGATCGCCCAGATCTCCAGGACCCTGGGTGTCCTCGTCATCGGCATCGCCATCGTGGTCATGATCGTGGTGGCCGCCGTCAACGGGGTCTCCTCCTTCCACGAGGCCGTTGACATCCTGCTGCTCGGGGTCTCCCTGGCGGTGGCGGCAGTGCCGGAGGGCCTGCCCGCGATCCTGTCGCTGGTGCTCGCCATCGGTGTGCAGGCCATGGCGCGCCGCAACGCGGTCATGAAGGACCTCCACTCGGTGGAAACCCTCGGATCGGTCTCCGTGATCGCCTCCGACAAGACCGGCACCCTCACCAAGAACGAGATGACCATCCGCGAGATCGTCACCCCCTCCGGGCGGGTCGAACTGACCGGCACCGGATACGAACCCGTCGGGGAGGCCGTCATCACCGGTGACGAGGCCAGAACCCGGGCCGAGGCCGAACGCACCCTCGCGGCGGGAGCCATGGCCAACAATGCGCAGCTCGCGCAGGTCAACGGCACATGGGAGGTCCAGGGCGACCCCACCGAGGCCGCGTTCCTCGTGGCCCAGCACAAACTCGACGGCGTGCCCGAGCGGATCGGGGCGTGGGAACGCATCGGCGAGGTGCCGTTCACCTCCGAACGCAAGATGATGTCCGTGCTCGGGCGCCGCACCACCGACGAGCACGTGCGGTTGTTCGCCAAGGGCGCCCCCGACGTGCTGCTGGAACGCTGCACGGCCGAACTGGTCGGCGGCGAAGTCGTGCCGCTCAGCGACGAACGCCGCGGCCGGATCGAGGCGGACATCGAACGCCTGAGCGCCGAGGGATACCGCACGCTCGGTGTCGCCCGGCGCCGAGCCCTCGAACAGGACCCCGCGACCTTCACCGAGGACGCCGAACACGACCTGGTCCACCTCGGCCTCGTCGCCATCATCGACCCGCCACGACCGGAGGCCGTCGAGGCCATCGCGGAGGCGCACCGCGCGGGTATCCGCACCGTCATGATCACCGGCGACCACCCCGTCACGGCCGCGCGCATCGCCGCCGACCTCGGCATCACGAAAGGGGCCTCCCGGGTGCTGACCGGTCGCGAGATCGAATCCATCGACGAGGAGGAACTGGGCCGGGCGGTCCGGGACATCGACGTCTACGCCCGTGTCTCCCCGGAACACAAGCTACGGATCGTCGACGCGCTGCAGGCGGGCGGGCAGGTCGTCTCCATGACCGGCGACGGCGTCAACGACGCCCCCGCCCTGAAATCCGCGGACATCGGGATCGCGATGGGCATCACCGGCACCGAGGTCACCAAGGAGGCCGGGGAGATGATCCTCGGCGACGACAACTACTCCACCATCGTCGCCGCAGTCAGGCAGGGCCGTGGAATCTTCGACAACATCAAGAAGTTCATGCGCTACCTGCTCAGCTCCAACATGGGTGAGGTGGCGACGGTGTTCCTGGCGGTCCTGCTCGGCGGGCTCATCGGCCTGGCCGACCCCGCCAACCCGGCAGCCGCCGTCGTTCCGCTGCTGGCGACGCAGATCCTGTGGATCAACCTCGTCACCGACTCCGGACCCGCGCTCGCGATGGGCGTGGACCCGGAGACCGATGACGTCATGGGTCACGGCCCCCGCAAGTTGACCGACCGGATCATCGACGCCCACATGTGGCAGCGGATCATCGGGGTCGGGCTGGTGATGGGGTTGCTGACCCTGCTGATCTACGACCTCACCCTGCCCGGTGGTCTCGTCGGAGGCCTGGAAGTTCTCGCCACCCCCGGCTCGCAGTTCGCGGTCGCCCGCACCACCGTGTTCACCGCCCTGGTGTTCATGCAGCTTTTCAACGCGCTGAACTCCCGCTCCGATACCGCGAGCGCCTTCACCCACATGTTCAGCAACGCCTGGCTGTGGGGGTCGTTCGCGCTGGTCACGGTGCTCCAGGTGCTGGTGGTCGAGGTGCCGTTCCTGCAGTCCGCGTTCGGCACGGCACCACTGGACTGGATCCACTGGGCCGTCGCCGTCGGTGCAGGTGCGGCGGTGCTGCTCTACGAGGAGGTCGTGAAGCTGCTCCGACGCACCTTCAGTGCACCTTGACTGGCGGGAGAGGGGCCTATCGACGGGAGCTCAGGTCGACAAACAGCTCGAACAGGCCCTTGGTGATCCTCGTTCCGGCGTTGTACTCCTGAGGGCATTCGCGTTCGGGTTGCGGTTTCCCCCGCACCGTGCCGTAGGCGTGAATGCCGATCGCAAGGGTGCCATCGGACATGTACAGGGGGGAGCCGCTCTGGGCGGGGTAGGTGTCCATCGAGTAGCAGAGCTGGTTTCCCCGGCTCTCCGCCACCGTTCCGCCCATGCCCCAGAGCTCTCCCGGGGCCTTGTCATAGGGGTAGCCGCGCAGTTCGACCCCGGTGTCCTGGTAATCCCCGGAACGCCACGTCAGGCCGAACCAGCCGGTCCGGTCGCCGAGCGGTTTGTCGAGCTTGACCAGTCCCCAGTCCAGCCGAGGGTCGTTGTTCTTGATCCAGGCGGTGTCGGTCCACGTCTGGGTCGCCGCCGCGGTCTCGAACGGACGTTCGGGGCCGTTCGCGCCCGGGCTGAACTCCAGCCCTGAGATCCATTCCTGGCGCTCGTAGTTGTACACGCAGTGTCCGGCGGTGGCCAGTGTGTCGGCCGAGATCATCCAGCCCGTGCAGTAGGGTTTGCCGCCCTTGCTGATGTAGACGATGGCGGAGTTCGGGTAGGTGGTGGTGTCGGTCAGCCGCACCCGCTCGTCCTCGCCGATGATGCTGCTGGGAGCCGATTCGATCGAATCCGGTTTGTGCCCGGAAATGGAATCCCCGGAACTCGCCGGGGCGTCGTTCGGCTGCCACGTCAGGGGCTGTCCGGAGGAATCGATTCCTACCGGGGAGACCTCTGCCGGTTTCGGCGCCGGGCCGTCATCCGCCACCGCCTGAATGGCTGGGGACGACGTGGCCAGCAGAGCCGCGGCCAATAGTGCCGCCCCGGCCGCCGAAGTGATTGAATTTCGGATTTTCTTCACGTTTCTTCAACCTCCATTGGCATGTGCCCAGTGGTTTCGCGTTTTGACGCTAAACGCCAACGCAGATGGAGTCAAGAGGTTCTTTCGGATGGCATCCCGACGCCCTGCCACTGCGGGGAGCGGCCAACGGGCTGCCGGCGAAGAACGGCACGTGCCTTCCGCGTGGAAAAGCCCTTGTCACGATGGCCTGCCCGCTGCTGCGCCTCGGTGGGCGAACCCCTCGATGGGGTGCGGTTCGGGGCGATCGCTGACGGGTCTTCGCAGGTCGGGAACAACATCCGCCCGCTTCTCCTGTGTATGAATCGCGAAGGAGAGCCGATCAGGTCAGATGCGGCAGGACGCATTGTCCTGGACATGGCACTGAGCATCTGGACCTGCTGATCCATGCCGCCGAAATCCATGTTGTTCATGCTCCGGGAGAGTCCCGAGAACATTTCCTTGAGCTCTTTGCCGTGTTCAGGAATTGGGTGGGAGTGTCTCCTGCCCTCAAGAGGCCTAGGGGCTCTTGTGTTGAGACGGATCCGGATGTGCCCAAGTCCAGGCGGGCGTCGAAAAGAAGATCGATGAGACAGAGCGCATCCGTCTCCGCCGAGCGCGAGGCCTCGAGAGCGCTGAAAGGGTGAAGCCGCATTCTTGTCGCGCGGCCGACCAGGGGGTCGGATCCCTCCAGCCACCCGCGTCCCACGGAGGCCAAGACCGTGAGCAGCACGCGATGTCCCGGTGGGCAGTAGAAACTGCTGGACACGGAATTTTCCTACGTTGGATGTAGGAAAATTCCTACATCCAACGTAGGAAAATTCCTGCTTGGGACGTGGTGGCAGCCCGTTGCTGCTTCGTGTCCCCTTGGTTGGTTCGCCCGGCGCCGGTTGGTGGGGTTCGGCTCTGGGGCGCCGAACGGTACCCCAGAGCCGCGGCATGTATCAGCAACGGCGACCCGTCAGGGCCAGTACGCGGGTCTGGCGGTCCGCGTCGTCGGGAACCTCAACGGGTTGTTTGCAGATCCCGTCCTGATGGAAGACGTCCCCCCACGAGGGAATACAGGTTTCCAGGAAGGTGAGCTCCGCATCGCTCAGTTCCAGATTGTTTCCGGCCGCCCGCTGGATGTCCCAGGCGTGGATGATCAGGTCGAAGCGGTAGAAGCTCAGCAGTGTGTCGGCCAGGGTGGTCGGTCCGAAGAAGGAGTCGTAGGTGGCCAGGAGCGTTTCCTCGTCGGTCACCGCCGACCTCACGGCGGCCGCGTGCGCGGCCCAGGCCTCATGCGGTGCCCCCTCCGGACGAGGCCCCAGCTCCAGACCTCGTTTGCTGAAGACATCGCGCTGGGTGTCGATGACGTGGTCGAGGACATCCTTCGCGCTCCACCCCTCGCAGGGACTCGGGTTCTCCCAACGGCCGGTCTCAAGGTTCGCGATTCGCCGGGTGAAGGTGTCGACGTGACCGAGGAATTGCGTGATTCGGGTATCCATGGACGCTAGTGTGTTCGGCGGAGAGGGAGGAAGTATTGAACAAATACGACACATCCTTCCGGGAACGGGCCCATCTCGCCGACGACCGCGGCTTCAGTCCACCGGTGTACCGCTTCGCCCCCCGGGCTGGCCTGGCGGACGTGGTGCGGCGTTTCTGGGTGCCGGTGTGGGATCTCGCGCCCGGACGGGAGTCGATTCAGCGGGTCCTGCAATACCCGGTCTGTCTCATCACGGTTGACGCCGACCACGCCAGTCTGGTCGGTCCCACCAGCGGACTGGCCACCAAGAGACTCACCGGCCGTGGCTGGACCGTCGGCGTGATGCTGCAACCCGCCGCCGGGCGGCAGCTGATCGGGGCGGACGTCTCGACCCTGGTCGACGGGCGGATCGCGCTCGAGGACTCCACCCTGGTAGAGGTTCCTCGGCTGGTCGCCGACATCCGGGCCAGCATGACCCACCCCGATGATCCGGCCGCCAGGGAATCCGCCATCGCGGTGATGGAGACCGCGCTGCGGAGGCTGACCCCGGTGGATCCCGAGGGGCTCGCGGTGAACACCATCGTCCGCACCGTCGAGAACGACCCCACCATCCAACGGGTCTCCCAGATCTGCGAACGCTTCGGCATGAACGAACGCACGTTGCAACGCCTGGCGGCGAAACGAATCGGGCTGACACCGAAATGGCTGATCCGCCGCAGACGACTTCACGAGGCGTCCTGGCAGCTTTCCGGGGAGGCCGCCCTGGCGGAACTGGCAGCGTCCCTCGGATACTCCGACCAGGCCCATTTCCAACGCGACTTCCAGTCGGCAACCGGCATCACGCCGGCCACCTACGCCAGGCAACGCGGAGCCGAGTGACCCCCACGACTCAGCCGCCGAAAACCGTGTCCTGCTGGTCCTCGATCAGGTTGCCCGAGATGTCCTTCAGCGGACCGGTCCCGCCGTCGGGAAGGATCTCGCCGTTGGTGGAGCATGGGTAGAGGTCGGTTTTCCGGCCCTTCGGTTCGATGAACATCGGGTTGATCAGCCACTTGCCGTCCTCGTTGTCGTAGGCGTTGCACATCAGCTCGGTCTTGTTCCGGTTGATGACCAGACGCAACTTGGTGGCGTCGATCAGAAACGAGATGTCGGTGTCGGAGTCCCCGGCGCTGAAGGCCTGGCGCTGCGCCTCCGGGGCGGGTTTGAAGGCATCGGGGCCGGTGATGCCGAGGACGTCCTGGTTCACCCGGCAGCGTTTCCCCTCGATGTAGGGCATGCTCGCATCGTCGCCGCCGCAGGGCATCAGGGACGAGGTGATCCGGTCGCCGTCGTGGGCCATCACCACTCCCATCACCTTGTTGCCGGTCAATCCCAGGGGTTCGGCCCACACCTGGGCCACGGGCTCGGCGGAAGCCGAGATGATCCTCACGTCGAAACCGTTCTCCTTCAGCGTCCTGATCAGGTCAGTGATCTGGTCGTAGTACCGAACCCAGCCCGTCACGTCCTTGGAACCGATCCTCTGGGTGGTTCCCTCCGCGGCAGCCAGGTTCTGTTCCCGGGCCTGGGACGCGAACCCGATGACCTCCTCGTCGGTGTATCCGGCCTGCAGCTGGGCGGCGAAGGCGTACTGGGGTTCGATGCGTCTGGCGTTGAAGCCATCGAAGGCCTTCTCCCCGCGCGTGGTGGTGCCCTCGGAATAGGCGGAGAGAATCGCGTCCGCGCAGGCCGTGCCCGCCTCGGAGCCGGTGGGCAGGGGTTGACCGGGTTCGGCAAGGGGACCGCAGGACGATGTCAGGTCCTCCACCGCTGCCGGTGTCAGGAAAGAACTGACCTGTTTCCAGTCGGAAGGCTGCAGAACCTTGCTGTTGGCCAGCAACCAGAAGGTGGTGGCGTCACCTATGTCGTTCCTGACGACGGTGTTGTCCCAGTCGAACAGTGCGAGCGGGGCCCCGTTCGCCACGTCCCCATCCCCGGTGCACGTCCCGGTCTCCTTGATCATGGCATCCAGCCGTTCACGGTTGTCGCCATACCATCCCTGGGTCACGGTCAGGGTCCCGCAGGTGGTGCTCACCGACTGATCCGGGGCGCTGGCTGATTGCGTTGCTGCATTCTGCGCCGATTCTCCGCAAGCTGACAACACCATCGTCGAGACGGTAAGCGCCGTCAGCACCGACCTCGAGAACTTCGAGCTCATCTCAGGCTTCCTTCGTCCAAGCGCACCGAAACCCAGCCGGTGCGCGTCCCTCACCATCCCCACTCAGGACGGACCTGGGACACGCTACCAACACGAGGGCCGTGTTTCCGGGAAAACGGAAAAACCAGGGGGTCCTCGTCGAGGTGGTCGTGATGGATCTCAGTCGGGCAGCGAGCGGGTGCCGTAGACCTTTTCCCAGTCGTTTATGAAGGTGTCGACGGCGGCCTCGATGCCCGGCGCCGACAAGGCGACGCGCAGCAGTTTCGGCGACAGCGTCACGGCATCGGCGCCCGCTTCGAGGGCGTGGGAGACCTGGGAGACGTTCTTGAAACTCGCCGCCATGATCTTGCTGGGGGCGTTGAACCGGCGGATGAAACCGGCGAGGGCCTCCAGGGTGCCGCGGGTGTCGATGTCCAGTGACTGCATCCGGTTGTAATACGGCGCCAGGTAGTCGACGCCGGTCGCGATCGCCAGGAACCCCTGGGTCTTGGAGTAGATCGCGGTCGCGGTGACCTTGACCCCCTCGGCCTTCAGGTGGCGCATGGCCGCGATACCGGCCTCGGTGGTGGGGATCTTGGGGTAGACCCCGTCGTCGATCCTGTCCAGCAGCTTGTGGGCGTCGTCGATCATGCCCCGGGTGTCCTTCGCGAGGACCTGCACGTGCAGGGTACGGTCCGGGCCGATGATCTCGCGGATCCGGCGGAAGTGGGCGTAGAAATCGACCCTGCCCTCGGCCTTGAGGATCGTGGGATTGGTCGTCACCCCGGTGACGGGATAGATCGGGGTCAGCCGCTCGATGTCATCGAGATTGGCCGTGTCGAACAGGATGTCCATGACGCACAACCCTAATGGCAGGGCCTTCGCGGCCGCACCCGACCTCCCTTCGGTGGAGTTTTTGACGATCACTCCTTCAGCGCGTACAACCAGGCCAGCAGGAGGGAACGGGAGAACCCGTCATCGATGGGAACCGTCTCCGCCAGCTCAATCGCCTGTTTCCGGGCCTCCGGTCCGGACAGGGCCCAGTAGGCCAGCAGCAGGTCCCCGTAGGTGCGGTTGAAGGTGTCGGCCGTCAACGCCTCGTCGACATTGGTTGCCACCCGGGCCCGGTCCACCCCCAGGTAGGTGGAGGCGGGGGTCACGGGAAGAACCTGGATGGCCAGGCCGGCTTCCGGGTCGGGGGAGAACCAGGTGGCGAAGTCCCGTTTGCCGCCGAAGTTCAGAGGCAGATAGCTGTACTCGAGGGGTGCGTACAGCGGGTCGTCGACGTTGAAGTTCAGCCAGTACTTCAAAGCGGTGTCGGCCTCGCTGGACTGCATCCAGGCAGCCTGGTCCGCCAACGCCTGATCGCCGCTGGTTTCCGCCCAGAGCCGCAGTCCCACCCAAGCCGCGACGGCCTCGCTGGTGGATTCCTGGTTGTTGGCATCCGCGAATGGTGAGGTGCCCGAGGCCCACGAGTGGGAGGCATAGACGTCATAGACGCGCATGGCGGGGAAATTGTCCGAGGCCGTCGGGCGGGCGATGTCGGAGGCCAGCAGGGTCGCCATCGGTGACAGTTCCGGGAGCAGGCTCGGGTCGTCCATGGCGGCGAGGGCCGCCGCGTGCAGGAAATAGCCGTAGTGGAAGTGGTGGTCGTTGAACTCGTCGCTACCGAAGGTGGACACCAGACCGACCATGCCGTGGTTGGTCTGGTCGTAGAAGAAACAACGGTCGGCCTTCGAATTGGCGCATCCCGCCGGGTTCAGCCACGTCTTCAGTTCGGGCACCAGCCGGTTGCGGATCGTTGTCGCCAGGTCATCGCGCCCCAGCGTTTTCGCCAGGTGCATGAGCTGGGCATCCCGGGCCATTGCCTTCCCGGCGAAGTAGGTGTCGGCGGGGTAGACAGGAAGGCCTCGCACGTCCGTCTCGAGGTGTGTGGCGATTTTCGTGCGGGCGGTTTCGTCCAGGCCGCTCAGGTCGTAGGTCGCCGGCGCCGACTGTTTCGGGGTGTTCCAGGTCACCGAGGACGTCAAACACAGCTGGAGTTTGCCGTAGACGCTCTCGTAGGTTCCCAGCTGGCAGTCCTGGGTGGTGTCCGCCTGGTGGGGCATGGTGGCCACCAGGGTGGGTGCTCCGTCTGTGGTTCGCCACTCGATGGTGGTGGAGACCTTATCGTCGCCGACCTGCCACGATGCTCCGGACGAGGCAACGGGGTGGATCTTGTCCAGCAGGTCCGCCTTCGACATCCCCTCGGGAACGGCGGTCCATGTCGCTGCCTGCCCCTCCGCCAGCTGCAGCTGGGAGGCCCCGGAACCGGGGTCGGGGGTCAGGGCGAAGCGCTCAGGCAGCGGGGAGGTTTCCAGGGTCACCGACCTCGACGCGGTGAAGGTGATCTGGGGGGAACCCTGGGCCAGTGTGACGCGGCCCACGGGCCCGGATGCGTCCCGCGCCTCCGCGACGACGGTGACTGTGTCGTAGGCCACCACCTGCCAGCCCTCAACACCCGGCAGGGTTATGGAGACCTCGGGCCGGTGACCACCGAACAGGGTCTTCTCGGTGGATTTCACCTCCGGCAGCCCGAAATCGAACCCGGTGGCCTTCAGCTGGAAGCTCAGCGGCAGGGGATACACCGGTAGGGGTTCGGGGCCGAAGACCAACCCCGAGAACCACCGGTTGGTGGGTGGCACGAGACCCTTCGCGAGTCGGGCGGGGTTGAGATCCTTGCCCTGGCGGTGGTTCACCGCATCAAGGGCGGCCGCCTCACCGGACAACCCGTTCGTCGACGCGCCCGTCGAGGGCGGGGGTTCGGGCGAGGGTTCGTGAGAACACTGGCTGGACAGCAGCACGATCGCGATCGAGCAGGTGAACGTCAGGAAGGGTTTGAGAAATCGTTTCAACGCAGGCCGATCTTCACCAGGAATTCACGAAGAGTCTGGGTGGGTCCGGCCAGCGGACCGTCGTCCCTCAGGCTCATGACCGCATTGACGGGCGTGTTTCGCCGGGTGAGCAACGTGAGGTCGTCGGCCTGGAGACCGTCGCTGGCGACCGTCACCTCAGTGACGGTTTTCTTCGAGGTCTCGTCGGTGCCGATGTTGACGCTCATGACCCGTCCTTCCACGAGCTGGCCGTCGGGCAGGTGAATCGCGACCTTGCCATCTTGCTCGATTCGTCCGTAGTCGGAGGGATTGAGCTGGAACGTCGCCACCACGGTCTTGTTCTTGTTGGAGACGATCTCGGCCAAACGCTCGCTGCCGTTGACGTAACTGCCCTCGAAGGCCGTGAAACTCTCCAGGTAACCATCGATGGTGGCGTAGAAGGTGATGGTGCCCAACTCCAGGTCCACCTTGTAGCCGTCGGTGCTGGTTGGTTTCATCCCGAGGGCCGCCATGTCCCGCAAGTTAGAGCTGATTACCGTGAAGAGCTGGTCGCCGGCCGATACGTGATCACCGGGATTGCGTTTCTGATCCGTGACCAGGCCCCCGTACGGGGAGGCGACGACCGTGCGGGGAGCATCGACGTGGGCCGCGATACTTGCCACCTGATTCTGCCGCTGGTTGAACAACAGCGTCAGTAGGCCGACGATGAGGACGATGACGACGATGCCGCTGAGGAGCTTGAGACGATTCAGCCAGGACATGGATCAGCCCTTTCGGTCTTGAAGTTCGGGATTTTCTGCGAGGGCGCCCTTGGCTGCCTGGGCGTCCAGGATGGCTTCGATGTCCAAGGCCTCGGACTGCCTGCCCACCGAGACCAGCTGCCTGTCGGCGTAGGGGGATTCAGCTGCCTCCAGACCGCGCTGGGGCTGTGTCTTTTCCCGTTTCTTCTGCCGGTTCTCCAAGAATGCAGTCACGACGAACGCACCGAGGAAGAAAGAGTTCAAAACGCACCAGAACGTGGCGATGTTGAGATGTCCCATCGAGTAGTCTCGGTAGATGGAGACGATCGAGGTAGCTACCATGAGGACGAACGCCCAGACCTGCACCATTATGAAGTTGAACGCGGAGGCCTTACCGCCGGTGGCTCCCGTGACCGACCATTTCGTATCCACCTTGAGCAGGGCATTGAAGAATGCCTTGATGTAGATCGGGAAGGAATTGGCAGCGAGCAGGAGAACCTCCCAGCGGAATGTGCCCGCGATCACGGCTGCCAGCAAAATCTGCATGGCGTAGAAGCCGGGGTAGAACAAGGCCCACTCGTACCATTTGACGGCGAGTGTCACGGGTCGCAGGTCGAAGAACACCTCCAGCACAGGGACCAGCATGAGAAGGCCCGGTGCTATGCCCGTGAAGTAGAACGTGCACGTGGCGAAGTACATGAGCCGTTGGTCCATGTGGAGGCGACGACGTGGCCTGAGGGGGTTGTGCGTCAACAGGATCTCGAACCCCCCGGTGGCCCAGCGGAGCTGCTGCTTGCTGTAGGACTCGATGGTGTCGGGGGTCTCGCCGATGGCGAGCTCCTTGGGCTGGAAGATCGAGCGCCAGCCTCGCTCGTGCAGGAGGATCGAGGTCCAGATGTCCTCCGACTTGGACTGGGTGTAGATCCCGCCGATGTCCTTCACGGCCGCGCGGCGGAACAGCACGTTGGTGCCGACGCAGAACGCCGCGTTGAACTCGTTGCGCCCCGGCTGGATGAACCGGTAGAAAACCATCTGGATGAACCCCGCGCCCCTGGAGACGATGTTGTTGAGGTTGCCGTAAACCTGAGGCGTCTGCACGAAGGCCACGTTCGGGTCCTCCATGAACGGAAGGGTCTCGTAGAGGAAGTCGGGTTTGGCCACGAAGTCTGCATCGAAGATGACGAAGAACTCGGCCTTGGCCACCGACAGGGCGTTGTTGACGTTGCCGGCCTTGGCCCCGGAGCTGCCGAGGCGGCGCACGTAGCGGCAGCCGAGGGTCTTGGCCAGGTCCCGAACCTCATCCGAGTCCCCGTCGTCCAGGATCCAGGTGGTGTGGAGGCCGCGCATTGCCATGGCGGCCTTGACCGTGGTCCTGATGACGTCCAGTGACTCGCCGTAGACCGTGATCAGCACGTCCACGTTGGCCTGGCGGCCGTTCAGGTACATGGGCCATTTCGTGGGGTCGTTGCTGATTCTCAGGCGGGCGTTGAGCTGCGGGTCGAACATCTTGGCCTGGGCGGCCTGGAAACTGTAGCTGGGCTGGCGGCCGTAGCCGGACAGCATTGTCCACAGTGCCATGGCAGCCTGGAAAATGAGAATCAGCTCGCACGAGATGACGATGAGCCAAGGGATGAGGTCACCCCTGAAGGCGGGGTTGAGGATGAAGCACGTGTATGCAAGAACGCCGATCGACGAGAGAATGGCGACCAAGAACAGGGTTGGGGAGTAGCGACCTGAGGTCGAGGCCCGGCGTTCCTCGGGGGCGAGGTTGTCGACAAGCGCTAGTTCGGTGTCGGCATTAACGGTTGATAAATCAACTTTTGGGCGGCGGCGCCGGGAATGGCGTGACGAGGGCACGGGGCCTCCTGTTGAAGTTGTCTTCTAGTGCTGCTTGAGGGGATTGGGGGACGCGAAAATCGAATGAGGTTAACCTTCGCCGCCAAGAGTATACCTTGGCCAATCTGAGTTTCGTGCATCGACGGGTTCGTGGGAGTTGCGCAAAGAACTGCCGGGTGCTCACGAACGGGAAATTGTCGTCTTGTCGTTCTGTGGCTGATGGCTGCACCGAAACAAACTGACAAGGATGGCTGTGACATGGCTCAGGTGTCGGAGCTGCCGTGCTCGTGCTAGTCAGCGGTGAGGGGCGAGCTCCAGGGTCGTCGGGTGCGCTGCCCTGAGGCCCGACGGGGGGCGTGGCCAGCTTGCGTTGCCGTTTCTTGACGTCCAGAAACGATGGGGTATCGTAGGTATCTCGAAAGAGTTTCGTAAGCAAACGGAAGGGTCCAGCGATGGCGGTGGAACGCACGGAACGCGAGAGCGCGATCCTCGCGAAGCTTGCCGACGACGGACGGCTGAGCGTCTCCGGGCTGGCCAGCGACTTCGGGGTGTCGGAGGTGACCATCCGCGGCCACCTGCGCACCCTTGAGCAGCAGGGCATGCTGGTGCGCACCCGGGGTGGGGCGCGACCCATCACCCTCCAAGGAATCCTGCAGCGGCAGCAGGTCAACCTGGAGGCCAAGGAGAGGATCGCCCAGGCCGCCGCGGAACTGATCGGCGACGACGACACCGTCATGATCGAGGCCGGCACCACCGCGGCGCTGATCGCCCGGCACCTGACCGGCAGGCGAGGGGTGCAGATCGTCACCAACTCGACGCTGGTGTTCAACAACGCCCGCGCCAACCCAGCGCTGAACATCATCCTGGCGGGTGGGGTGTTCCGGCCCGAGTCGGAATCCCTCGTCGGTCCCCTCGCGGAACGCGCCATCGCCGATTTCAACACCCGCATCGCCTTCCTCGGCACCGACGGTTTCTCTCCCGAACGCGGTCTGACGACGCGTTTCGTGGAAGGCGCGCAGGTGGCCACCACCATGCGGGAACGCGCTGAGGAGACCTGGCTCGTCGCCGATTCCTCCAAGTTCGGGCAGGCGGGGTTCGTCTCCTTCCTGCCCCTGGATGCCATCACCGGCATCATCACCGACTCCGGTCTCCCCGACGATGCCGTGGAGGCCCTCAAGGAACACACCCACGTTCGCATCGTCTAGGAGAAACCAAATGGCAACCGTCATAGTCATGCCGGCCCTCGGGAACAGTGTCGAGTCCTGTCTCATCGTGTCCTGGCTGGTCAAGGAGGGCGACACCATCGCCGAGAACGGCATCCTCTGCGAGGTGGAGACCGACAAGGCCTCCATGGAGGTGCCCAGCACCGCCTCCGGGACCGTGCTGAAGCTGCTGTGGGCCGAGGGCGACGACGTCCCCGTCATGCAGCCCCTCCTCGTGGTCGGGGAACCCGGCGAGGACCCCGCCCCCGTGCTCGCGGAGGTGGGTTTCGGTGCCGCGCAGGAAGAGACCCCCGAACAGACCGCCGTCGCGGCCGCCGAGCCCCCGGCGCCGGTCGTCACCGGCGCATCCGTGGCCGGTGACGACCGCGGCTCCAGTCCGCGCGCCCGCAACCTGGCCGCCGCCGAGGGCATCGACATCGCGGCTGTTCCCGCGGGCACCGGCCCCGGAGGTCGCGTGATCGCCCGCGACGTCGCCGTTGTCGCCGAGACCACCACCAGGGCGGCGGCCCGGGCCGGAGCGGTCGCGGGGCAGGGCAGCGGGCTCGGTGGCCGCATCAGCCAGGCCGACCTCGCCGCCCCCGCCGCACCGGCGGAGGAAACCTCCACGCCGGCCCCCGTGGCGGTGGCGGGAGCCGACCCGGACTTCCCCGGACCCAGCACAAGCACCCCGCTGAAGGGCATCCGCAAAGTGATCTCCGAGCGGATGATGCACTCCCTGGCCAGCTCCGCGCAGCTCACCTACACCACCACCGCGCGGGCCCAGGGCCTCCTCGACATGCGCAAGAAGCTGAAGAACTCCGACCCGGCGCTCGGCCTGAACAAGGTGACCATCGGCGACCTCGTCGGTTTCGCAGCCGTCAGGACCGCCGCCAAGCACCCCGCCCACAACGCCCACCTCGAGGACGGCGTGCTGACCACCTTCGAACGGGTCCACCTCGGTTTCGCCTGCGACACCCCCCGCGGCCTCCTCGTCCCGACGGTGCGCAACGCCTCGCAGCTCAGCCTCGGCAAGTTCTCCGCGATCTGCAAGGACCTCGCCGCGCAGGCCATCGAGGGCAGCATCAGCCCCGACCTGCTGGGCGGGGCCACCTTCACCGTCTCCAACCTGGGTGGTTTCGGCATCGAACACTTCACCCCGCTGCTGAACGTGCCCCAGACCGCGATCCTCGGTGTCGACGCCATCTTCCCCCGTGCCTACGCGGATGAGAAGGGCAAGGTCCGCGTCGAGCAGCGCATCGGGTTGTCGCTGACCGCCGACCACCGGGTCATCGACGGCGCCGACGCGGCCCGTTTCCTGCAGGACCTCGTGGCCTTCCTCGAGAACATCGAACTGGCCGCCCTGAGCTGAGAGGACGAAAAATGACCGACCACGACGTCATCGTGCTGGGCGGCGGACCCGGCGGCTACATCGCCGCCGAGCGGCTCGGCCACGCGGGGAAGAAGGTTCTCCTCGTCGAGGCCGCCTCGCTGGGTGGTACCTGCCTGAACGTGGGATGCATCCCCACCAAAACCCTCCTCGGGGCCGCCAAGACCTACGACCACGCCCGCCACGGCGCCCAGTTCGGGGTGAAGATCGACGGCGCCCATATCGACTGGCCCGCCCTGCAGAAATGGAAGGACAAGGTGGTCTCCACCCTCGTTGGCGGGGTCGCCGCCACCGAGAAGAAGGCCGGGGTCACCGTCGTGCACGGCCACGGCACCTTCGACGGCCCCGGAAGGGTCACCGTCGACGGCACCACCCACACCGCCACCCACGTGATCCTCGCCACCGGATCGGTGCCCGTGATGCCCCCCATCCCCGGTGCCAAGGACAACCCGTTGGTCATCGACTCCACCGGCGCCCTCTCGCTGCCGGAGATCCCGGAACGCCTGGCCGTGATCGGCGGCGGCGTCATCGGGGTGGAGTTCGCCTCGCTGTACTCCATGCTCGGCACCCAGGTCACCGTCATCGAGATGCTGCCCGAGATCGTTCCCTTCGCCGACGACGACGTGGCCGCGCAGCTCCGCAAGGCCCTGAAGGACGTCACCTTCAAGCTCGGCTGCCGGGTCACCTCCATCGACGGTGGAAAGGTGAACTGGACCACCGCCGACGGCGCCGAGGAGAGCGTCGAGGCCGACTACGTGTTGATGGCCGTCGGTCGCAGGCCCGCCGTTGACGGCTGGGGCGCGGAGAACACCGGCCTGGAGTACTCCGGCCGTGGAGTGGTCGTTGACGACCGGATGCGCACCAACCTGCCGAACGTGTGGGCGATCGGGGACGTGACCGGCCGCAGCCTGCTGGCCCACGCCGCCTACCGCATGGGTGAGGTGGCCGCCGCCAACATCCTCGACCCCGAGGCCCACCGCCGCGGCGAGGTGATGCGCTGGCACACCGTCCCGTGGGCCGTCTACACCGCCCCCGAGTGCGCCGGCATCGGACTCACCGAGGCCGCGGCCAGGAAGGCGGGCCGCGACGTCATCACCGCGAGCGTCCCCGGCTACATGTCCGGCCGGTTCGTGGCCGAGAACGGTCTCCAGGCCCCGGGACTGGCCAAACTCATCCTCGATGCCGAGACCCACCAGGTGCTGGGCATCCATGTGCTGGGCAGCTATGCCGCCGAGATGATCTGGGGCGCCTCCGCCGTGCTGGAAACCGAACTGGACCTCACCGACCTGCGCCAGCTCGTCTTCCCCCACCCCACAGTTAGTGAACTGATCCGCGAGGCCGCCTGGGCGGCCAAGGCCTGATCGACAAGGAAAGAGACAACGAAACCATGACCCGCTCACTCATCGTCGATCCGACGAACGTGCGTGCCAAGGGCGTCATCACGGCGCCCGAGATCCCCGTCAACGCCTACGAACCCAACTTCAAGGCGGAACTGAAACGCTACGGCAAGCAGGGGCTCATCGACATCCTGCACGACATGATCGCCGTCAGGTCTTTCGAGACCATGCTCAACTCCATCAAGACCACCGGCGCCTGGAACGGTGTCGAATACAACCACCGCGGCCCCGCGCACCTGAGCATCGGCCAGGAGTCCGCCGTCGTCGGGCAGGCCTCACAGCTGGAGGTCGACGACTTCGTCTTCGGCTCCCACCGCAGCCACGGCGAGATCCTCGCCAAATGCTTCTCGGCCGCCCGCAAGCTTGACCCGGAGCGCCTCGAAGAGATCATGAAGACCTTCCTCGACGGCGAAACCCTCGCCTTCGCGGAGCAGGTGTCCAAGGAGGACCTGGCCGACGTCGCCGAGAACTTCATCCTCTACGGTGCCGTCGCCGAAACCTTCGCCCGCAAGGCCGGGTTCAACCGCGGCCTCGGCGGTTCCATGCACGCCTTCTTCACCCCGTTCGGTTCCATGCCGAACAACGCCATCGTCGGCGGCTCCGCGGACATCGCCACCGGAGCGGCGCTGTTCAAACGCATCAACCGCCGGACCGGCATCGTGATCGCGAACATCGGTGACGCATCCATGGGCTGCGGCCCCGTCTGGGAATCCATGATGATGGCCGCCATGGACCAGTACCGCACCCTGTGGAAGGACGGTGTGGAGGGCAACCCGCCGATCTGGTTCAACTTCTTCAACAACTTCTACGGCATGGGTGGCCAGACCGCCGGCGAGACCATGGGCTACGACATCCTGGCGCGCGTCGGCATGGGCGTGAACCCGGAGGCCATGCACGCCGAACGCGTCGACGGTCTCAACCCGCTCGCCGTCGCCGACGCCGTCGCCCGCAAACGCGAACTCCTCGATGCGGGTCGCGGACCGGTGCTCACCGACACCATCACCTACCGCTTCTCCGGGCACTCCCCGTCCGACGCGTCGTCGTACCGCACCCGCGAGGAGGTGGAGCTGTGGGAGAACCACGACGGCCTCAAGAACTACGCCGCCTACCTGATCAAGAACAAGGTGCTCACCCAGGCCGACGTGGACGCCATCCAGCAGAGGTTCGACGAGCGTCTCACCAAGGTGATCGCCCTGGCGACCCGCGACGAGGACCTCAGCCCGCGCGTGCACATGGACTTCATCGACACGGTGATGTACAGCAACGGCAACAAGGAGAAGCTGTCGGAGGAGGAACCGCAGCTGCTCACCCCGCTGGCCGAGAATCCGCGCGTCAAGGCGCTGAGGAACAAGATCCGCACCGCCCGCGACGAGAACGGCAAACCGGTCTCCAAGAACAAGGCCTTCGCCTACCGCGATGCGATCTTCGAGGCCGTGGCGCACCGCTTCGCCACCGACCCGACGCTCGCCGCGTGGGGTGAGGAGAACCGCGACTGGGGTGGCGCGTTCGCCGTCTACCGTGGCCTGACGGAGCTGCTGCCCTACCATCGCCTGTTCAACTCGCCCATCTCGGAGGCCGCGATCGTCGGCGCCGGTGTCGGCTACGCCCTCTCGGGGGGGCGCGCGCTGGTGGAGCTGATGTACTGCGACTTCCTGGGGCGCGCGGGCGACGAGATCTTCAACCAGGCCGCGAAGTGGCAGGCGATGTCCGCGGGTCTGCTGGAGATGCCGCTGGTGATCCGTGTCAGCGTCGGAAACAAGTACGGCGCCCAGCACTCCCAGGACTGGGCGGCGCTGTGCGCACACATGCCCGGTCTGAAGGTCTACTACCCGGCCACCCCCTACGACGCCAAGGGCATGATGAACCTGGCGTTGCGCGGCACCGACCCGGTGGTGTTCTTCGAGTCCCAGCTGCTCTACGACAAGGCCGAGGAGTTCCAGCCCGGCGGTGTCCCGGAGGGCTACTACGAGGTTCCGGAAGGGGAACCGGTGGTTCGCCGCGAGGGCACGGACCTGACCATCGCCACCCTCGGCGCCACCTTGTACCGCGCCCTCGAGGCCGCCGACATCCTGCAGTCGAAGTACGGGCTGTCGGTCGAGGTCATCGATCTGCGGTTCGTCGCCCCGCTGAACCTCGACCCGGTGGTCGAGTCGGTGAAGAAAACCGGTCGGCTGCTGCTCAGCTCCGATGCGGTGGAGCGCGGCTCCTTCCTGCATGACGTCGCGTCCAAGGTGCAGAGCATCGCGTTCGATCACCTTGACGCGCCCGTCACGGTGGTGGGGTCGCGCAACGCCATCACCCCGGCGGCGGAGCTGGAGAAGGAGTTCTTCCCGCAGCCCGAGTGGCTGGTCGACGCGGTCCACGAACGGATCCTGCCGCTGCCGGGTCACGTGACCGTCAGCAACCAGACCACCGCCGAACTGGCCCGCCGCACCCGCGAAGGGCTCTGAACCCACCCCTCGAAGTTGGTTGAGCCGGACTGCGATGTCTCCTCCTGAAGCTGGTTGAGCCGGACTGTGACGTCTCCTCCCGAAGCTGGTTGAGCCGGGTCGTGAGGAACGAGCGGCCCGTGTCGAAACCATCCGGCGGTCGGGAGGCAGACCTGAGTTCAGGTTCTCGGGCGCGGTCGTCTTGGTTTTGACTCGATCTGCTCGCTGGCGCTCGCGGATCGGCTCAACCGGCTTCGAGAAAGGCATAGCCGGCTCAACCAGCTCTGGGGAAGCGATGGGGAAGAGAGGAAACAGGAAACACATGAACCAGATCAATGACCCGGGGATCTCACCCGAGGAACGGTTGGCGGCGTTGCGGGTCGTCGCCGACCAGGAGACCTTCCCCGACTGGGTGGTGGAATCCAACAACCACATCCACACCTGCTATTCCTTCAGCCCCTACACCCCCTCCGGTGCGGCCCTGGGCGCCAGGCGTGCCGGGTTGCGCGTGGTCGGTTCCGTCGACCACGACTCCATTGCCGCCGCCGCCGAGATGACCGAGGCCACCCGCATCCTCGGAATGGGCAGCGTGACGGGGTTCGAGTGCCGCGCCTTCTTCGACCCCGGCGGCCCCTTCGCCACCAGGAAACTCAACAACCCCGACTCCGCGGGGATCGCCTACATGACCGTGCAGGCAATCCCCGCCCCGGCCAGGGCGGAGGTGGATGCGTGGCTCGCCCCGCGGCGCGCAGCGCGGCTGGAGCGCACCCTCGCGATGGCGGAAGCCGCGAACTCCATCCTCACCGGCCTCGGACTGGCCCCCTTCGACCCGCAGACCGACATGGTGTCCCGTTCCCAGTACGCCACCGGCGGAGGCATCACCGAACGCCACCTCTTGGCGGCCATGGCCGACGCCCTCATCGACGGTTTCGGTCGCGGTGAAGCCCTGGTTGCGGGGCTACAGGGCATGGGCATCGACGTCCCCGCGAAACTCGCCGGCGTCCTGGGCGATGCCGACAACCCGCACCTGACCTACGACCTGTTGGGCGTGCTGAAATCGGAATACCTGGCCAGCATCTACATCCAGCCCGCCGCCGACGAATGCCCGACCGCCGAGGAGGTGGTGGCCCTCGCCGACTCCGTCGGGGCGATCGCCACCTACGCCTACCTCGGTGATGTCTCCGCCTCGCCGACCGGCGACAAGAAGGCCGAGAAGTTCGAGGACGACTACCTCGACGACCTGTTCGACGCCATGGCCGAACGCGGACTGCGGGCCGTCACCTACATGCCACCCCGCAACACCCCCCAGCAGCTGCGCCGCATCCACGACCTCGCCACCCGTCACGGCATGTACGAGATCTCCGGGGTGGACATCAACCAGCCCCGGCAGTCGTTCACCTGCCCCGAGTTGCGGGATCCCGGGTTCGCGGCACTCAACGAGGCAACCTGGGCACTCGTCGCCCACGAGGCCCTGACCTCCGTCGACCCGTCGCTGCACATCCTCGGCGAGGGCCGGCCACGACCCGAGCGGCTCGCCGCCCGCATCGCCGCGTTCGCGCCCCTCGGCCGCGCCCTGGCCGACGGCGCTGACGCCACCGAACTCGCCGCCACCGCCCCCAGACTGTGAAACCTGAAACCGGGAGAACACCATGAGCAATGCCCCTAAGGTGAGGGGAGCGTTCCTCACCGCCCTGAACCGTCCCGTCCTGGTGCGCCCCAGCGACGCCGAGGCCACCATCGTCCTCGACGAGACCACCATCCCCGCCGATGTCTCACTGCCCGTGGTGGTGCGGCTGGGGGAGGAGACCTACGAGGTCACCGCCACCCCGCGCGGTGAACGCGAGATCAGCGGCCGCGTCGCCCTGGTCACCGGCGGTGCGCAGGGATTCGGCGCGGAGATCGCCAAGGGCCTTGTCGACCAGGGCTGTTTCGTCTTCATCGCCGACCTCAACGGCGACGGGGCCGCCGCCAAGTGCGCGGAACTTGGCGTGGATCTCACCCACCCCATCACCGTGAACGTCGCCGACGAGGAATCCGTCGCCGCGATGGCCGCCGAGGTGGAGCGGGTCGCGGGTGGGCTCGACCTGGTGATCTCCAACGCCGGGATCGTGCGCGCCGGATCCGTGCTGGAACAGGACGCCTCAGCGTTCAAGCTCTCCACCGACATCAACTACGTCGCGTTCTTCCTCGTCACCAAACACCTGGGCGGTCTCCTGGCACGCCAGCACGAGGCCGCTCCCGGGTGGCTCACCGACATCATCCAGATCAACTCGAAATCCGGGCTCGTCGGCTCCAACAAGAACGCCGCCTACGCCGGCTCCAAGTTCGGCGGCATCGGTCTGGTGCAGTCGTTCGCGCTGGAACTCGTCGAACACGGCATCAAGGTCAACGCCGTGTGCCCCGGGAACTTCTACGACGGCCCGCTGTGGTCCGACCCCGACCGGGGACTGTTCGTGCAGTACCTCAATTCCGGGAAGGTGCCCGGCGCGAAAACTGTCGAGGAAGTGCGGGCGTTCTACGAGGCCAAGGTGCCGATGCGCCGCGG
Source organism: Arachnia sp. (assembly GCF_057238465.1). Classification (NCBI taxonomy): domain Bacteria; kingdom Bacillati; phylum Actinomycetota; class Actinomycetes; order Propionibacteriales; family Propionibacteriaceae; genus Arachnia; species Arachnia sp. The sequence continues at coordinate 34,275 of NZ_DBHHFZ010000004.1, read as the reverse complement.
CACAACCGGCATCGACGTGCTGCGCGCCATCTACTACATCGTCGAACAGGCCTACGAAACCGGCCAGGCCGTGCCCGTCACGGGCGGCCAGGTCATGCTCAACGCCTGAACCCCGAGAAACCAAAGGAAAAAACATGAGTGACATTCCCGCCACCCAGCACGCCATCCAGATCGTCGGGGTCGACGAGTTCGTGCTCAACCCCGCCAAACCCGTTGACGAGGTGGGTCCCCACCAGATGCTGCTCAAGGTGGAGGCCTGCGGCATCTGCTTCAGCGACACCAAACTGCTGCACGCCTTCGATTCCCACCCGCGCAAGGCGGAGGTGATCTCGGGGATCGCGCCCGAGGCCCTCGCCGAGATCCCGGGCTACCGTCCGGGCGGGCAGGCGACGGTGCCCGGTCATGAACCGGTGGGGCGCATCATCGCTGCCGGGGAACAGGTGACGCACTTCAAGGTGGGGGACCGGGTGCTGGTGCAGGCCGACTGGAAGCACCTGCGCACACCGAAATCGAATGGTGCGTTCGGCTACAACTTCGAGGGTGCGCTGCAGGAGTACGTCGTCATCGACGAACGCTGCGTGGTCTCGCCGTCGGGTGAGGAGTTCCTGATCCACGTCACCGACGGGCCGTCGGCGGCCGCCGTCGGGTTGATCGAGCCGTGGGCCACCGTGGAGGGTTCCTACGCGTGGGCGGAACGCGATCACGTCGCCGATGGTGGCCGGCTGCTGGTGGTCGGTGACGGCGAGCTTGGTTCCCTCACGTCGCAGCACCGGCCCGCGGAGACGGTGCGGGCCGATCCGGAGGAGGTCGCGGGGCTGGGCGGGGAGAGCTTCGACGACATCGTTTGTTTCTGCTCCGACGCCGAGGTGATCGAGGCCTGCGCGAAGCTGCTCGGCACGCGCGGTGTGCTGTGTGTTGTGCTGGGTGGTGGGAGGATCGACCGCAAGGTGAGTCTGGACATCGGTCGCGTGCACTACGACTTCATCCGGTTCTGTGGCACCACCGGCGATGATCCCGCCGACGGCTACGCCTGGATTCCCGCGACGGGTGAGCTGCGCACCGGCGACAAGGTGGCGATCATCGGGGCCGCCGGCCCGATGGGGCAGATGCACACCATGCGGGCCGTCACCTCCGGGGTGCCGGGCGTCACCGTCACGGGCACCGACGTGAGCGACGAACGCCTGGAGCACCTGCGCGGGGTCGTGGGGCCGGTGGCCGAGGCCCGGGAGGTGCCGCTGGAGATCGTCAATACCAGCGTCGCCCCGCTGAAACCCGGCTACACCCACCTGTCCTGCATGGTGCCGGTGCCGGCTCTGGTCTCGCAGGCCGTCGACCTGGCCGGCGAGGGCGCAATCGTCAACGCCTTCGCGGGCATCCCCGCGGGCACCTTCGGTGACTTCGACCTCCAGGGCATCATTGAGCGCCGCGTGTTCATGCTGGGCACCTCCGGTTCGGATGTCTCGGACATGCGCACGGTGCTGCGGAAGATCGAGGACGGTGTGATCGACACCACCATCTCCCTCGACGCCATCACCGGCATGGCGGGTTTCGCCGATGCCATCGGTTCGGTCATCAACCGCACCTCGGGAGGAAAGATCATGGTCTTCCCGTCGCTGCACGACCTCGGCCTGATCCGCCTGGCCGAGCTGGAGACCAGACTCCCGCACGTCGCGGCGAAACTGAAGAACGATCGCTGGACGAAGGAGGCTGAGGAGGCTCTGCTGGCGGGGGAGTGATCCCGTGAACGATCGCTGGTCGTGGATCGTTGGTTTCCACGACCAGCGGTTCCTCGTCTCCACCGCGGTAGCATCGCAATCGAGTCGTGATGCGGGAGGTGATGGCATGGGGCGCACCACGCTGATGCTGGATGAGGAAGCTGTCGTTGCTGCCCGCGAGCTAGCTCGGCGGGAGCACCTGAGCCTGGGGGAGGCCGTGTCGCGACTCGTGCTGCGAGGGGCGCGTATCGACGCTGAGGAGCGGCTACCGGTTGTCAGCGAGTTTGCCCAGTTGGGGCGTCGCCCCGGCAGGGTTGTGACGAGCGATGATGTTCACGCGGTTCTCGAAGATGAAGGCGAGTGACCGTCATACAGTGAGGCTTATTCACAGATGGCGTGTCGACCAGCAAATGCCCTAGTCAGAGCACATTTTAGGGTGGTCGTGAATAAGCCTTGGTCAACCGATCCCTGACTGTCTATTACGTTTTGAGTCCGGTTCGGCTTCGCCCGTCTAATCCCGGGGAGAGGCCGCGGAACGGATCCCACGCACCGCGATGAGACTGAATGCCGCGACGAGGGAGCCGATGCCGACGATCATTGCGGCTGTCGGGGAAAGCCAGGCCAGGACGATCGTGAGTACGCCGGCGGCCATGAGCAGGTATCCGGCCGGGCGGTAGGCGCGGGCGCTTCCGGCACGGTAGTGCTCGAGGGTGGGGTTGTTGAATCGTCCCTCGGGGCGGGTCCAGGGTAGGACGGCTCCCAGGCCGGTGACAACGATGCCGGCGGCCGTCGTCATGATGGCTTCCAGGGGCGCGTTGAAGCCCACGTAGAGGGCGATGAGCCCGAGGTGCAGGGCGGCGATCAGGACGCCGACCAGCACCAGGACGCAGTTGAGGACCTTTGTTGAGTTCTCGGTGTTGGCGACGGCGCCCGCGGGGAAGCGTTCGAGGAAGCGCGGGTTGAAGCGTGGTGCGAGAGCGACGAGCCCCGCGACCACCACCAGGATGAGAGGAGGAACGAAGGCGGTGAACTCGCGGCTGGGACTGTTCTCGCCGTGACCGTTACCGGCGGGGCGGGTGACGAGTTCCGGGGCCATGTGCGGGTAGGCGATGATGCTCACGACGAGCAGAGCGATGGCGATGACGAGGCAGACGATGAACCCGGTGCGGGGCGTCCGGGACGTCGTTGGGGTCGAGGTGGTGGACATGGGGTTCTCCTTCCGGGGTCAGCGCGTGAGGAATGACTTCAGGGACAAGATGAGGTCCTCGATGGTGGACAGGTTGGCGCGGTACTGCACCTCTGTGCCCAGCTGGCGCGAGACGAGCAGCCCCGCGCTCTTCATGACCTTGAGATGACCGGAGAGCGTGGAGTTGGCGATGCCCAGGTCCTCGGCGATCTGGCCGGCGCGGACGTAGTCCTTGTCCTTGAGGTAGTTGAGGATCTCGGAACGGGTCACGTGCGCCAGCGCCGCATGGGCCTCCCCATAACATCCTTCGGTATTTCGGGTCATAACGAAATAGTACTCTCGGGAAGCGCCCGCGACAAGTCCAGACCGAGGCGAACGCTGATCCAGGCGAGTTGGAGTGCGTGGGCCTGCAGGGAGTCGTGAAGCGACGCACTACCGGTGCCCCGCCCGCTTCGGGAGCAGCGTCGGCGGTCCGCCTGAGCAGTCCCGCCGGAATCGTTTCGCGTATTTGAGGGCCTGTACGGGCGGCACGCGCGTGTCCTGGCTCCGCGCCGCGAAGAGAACAGGGACGATATGTGTTTTGAAGATTCAGTCCGCCCGATCAATGGCGGGCGCTATCAGTGATACCCGGCGCTCGTGGGTGCGCCGCGATCACGCGTTTTCAATGCCGAGCGTCGTAAGCCAGTCGTGGACCGGGGTGAGCCGACGCAGAAGACCCACTAGTTCGTGAAGTATGCTTGAATCGGCGTTATTGAGTGCTGTGGTGATGGTGTGGCGGGCTTGTGTTCGTTCCGTGTCGGTTGGGTCCAGTTTCAACAGTGCGTTGATTAGATATTTGACCTCCCTTGGGTTGGTTTTGGGTAGTGCTAGTGCTGTAGTGATGGTGTGGCGGGCTTGTGTTCGTTCCGTGTCGGTTGGGTCCAGTTTCAACAGCGCGTCGATTAGATCGTTGATCTCCCGCGGGGTGGTTTCGAGTGCTAGTGCTGTAGTGATGGTGTGGCGGGCTTGTGTTCGTTCTGTGTCGGTTGGGTCCAGTTTCAACAGCGCGTCGATTAGATCGTTGACCTCCTCCGGGGTGGTTTCGAGTGCTAGTGCTGTGGTGATGGTGTGGCGGGCTTGTGTTCGTTCTGTGTCGGTTGGGTCCAGTTTCAACA